>DYNA01000152.1 GCA_020721325.1 Paludibacter propionicigenes | reverse complement strand
TCGACCAAAAACAAAGTAAGATGTAAATGTTATTTATTTACGATTACTAAGTTGGCAGCACCTGTATTTTGTACTGAAAACTGAGCCGTAGAAAGTGCATCTTCGGCTGAAGCCAAAGTTTGTGTAGGCGAAACCGCTACTTGCACATCAATAGCCGGAGCAGCAACCACTGCACCCGTAATGTTTACCGAATGCACATTGTTTGCAGCCTCATCGGTTGTTATTTTAAGCACATCGGAAGCATCGGCAAGTAGATTGCTTGTAACCGGAATTACTTTTGCAAAAACTTTTTGTCCACCGTTCAGGGTCAAAGGAAGTTGTACATCGCTTGTATAAAAACCGTTGTCGGAAGCAATGGAAGTTAAAGTAACGGCTTTTGTACCTTTGTTGGCAATTACAATTTCTTGCGAAAGGTTTGCATTTTGGAACATTTCACCAAAACTTAATTCGCTGTGGCTCAATTCTACATTGGCAGCACCACCGGAAGTAATGTTTAGATTGATGTTGTAATAAACCGGATTAGAAAGTGGGTCGGTGTTTACAATGCTCAAAAGTTCGGTAAAACTGCCTTCGTAAAGTCGGTCGGTTTCAATGGTATAGTCCACATTGAGCGTTTCGCCTACTTGCACCGTACCGAAAGGTTTTGAAATGGAAGTAACAATTCCCAAACCCGGATTAATGAATTGAACAAAAGCTCCATCGGCTAAATATTCATAAGGGTCGTCGGGATTAACGGGAGTATCAATGTTTGCAGCCAAAAGCCCATCGGTGTGGGTTTTGTTTTCAACTGCAATTACTTGGTAACCGTCGCTTATGCCGCTTACTTTGTTGTAATAAAAAGTAATGTTTCCGTTGTCTTCCAATAGCATTTGAAATTCGACAGGTAAAAATGTCCATTGGTCGGTCATCCAGTCGTAGTGTTCGCCCTGAACATTGTACTGAACTATGAATTTTCCGGGTTCGCGGTGCATGTAAATTTTACCGCCCGAAGCCACGTTGAAGAAAGAACCCCAAGCCGAAATCATACCGTTCGGATTGTATTCGCTAAGGAATTGTGGAGGTTGCACATTGTAAGTGCTGTTGTTGTCAAAACCCAATATACCGTAAGCAGTAGTATAAATTTGAGAATATTTTTCGCCAAAGAATGGAAATTCAAAACCAATATCGACTAAATGATGCGCTCTATCTTTTGCAACAAAAGAAGTAATATCAACTCCATTTGCAGAAATATCGTTCCAAACAAAGTTTTGAGCCGGAATAACATCGCCGGTGTTCATGTCCATTTTGCCGTTTTCAACTATTTTACCGTAACCGAATTTGTGAACAAACTCTCCGTTTTCCTGAATGTTTGAACCATCGGCAAAAGCTGGAAGATAATATTTTAACGGATAGCTTCCGGTGTTTGAAATAGCAATTGTACCGTTTAACACATCGCCAATGGCTACGTTGTCAAAATTGGCAGTTGCCGGATTTAATTCTATCTTTGCAGGAGCTACGGCAGCAGCAAACAAATTGAATTTGTATTCATTGCCGCGTTTGTCGGTCATGGTAACTATGGCGTTGCTGTTGCCAAGTTGCGCGGGAGTATAGCGAACTTTAAAAGTAGCTTCTTCTAAGGCTGCAATGTTGGTAGAAGGATAACCCATTACTTGAAATTCAGGATTATTGAACGACATCAAATCTTGTCCATAATCGCAAGCAAAGTTTCCGTAACCCATGTTTTTAACCGTAATTTCAAAATCTTTTGATGTTCCTAAGAAAACGTTACCTAAGTTGTAAATCTCTTCTGTTGAAAGAACGGGTTTTTGATTTTCTACATGAATGGTTACCGGAAGTTTAACAAAATGGTTTTCGTAATCGTTGGTAGTTAAAACAATGGCTGCTGTGTAAGTACCGTTTACCAAGTTTGTAGCATCAACGGCAAAATCTACGTTTTGAGTTTGGTTAGCCAAAACCTCACCTTGAGTAGGATTTAAAGTAATGTACTGATTGATAGCACTGTTTCGGCTAATGGCGGTGGTAGTCCAAATAAAACCGCTTTCGCCAACGGCTTCTTTCATGGTTTTCCAAGTCTTACCTAAGTCAAAACTCATTCTACCGTTGGCTTCAAAGGCAGCTTCGGTGGCACCACCTACACCAAGCGGATACAAATTTCCGGCAGGAACGTGAAAAACAATCCAAAATACACTCCCTTGCGGGAAAAAGAGTTGTTCGTTGAGTTTAAAATTAAACTCATTGGCATCTTTCGACCAGATTTCGTTGTCGGTGATTTCTTGTTCGTAAATGAGGTTTTTATTTTCCAATTTGTCGCCTGCGTAAATTTGCATTACGATGGGTTTTTGCGTAAGCGAAAAATCATATTTTAACCACATAGCTACGTTGGTAAGGTTAAAACCGTTTGCTTCTTCTACTGCAAAGCGAGTAGCTGAGGAGTTGGGAAGGCTTAAATCGGTTTCGCCAATTACATAAACGCCGTTCCAATAGTCGTAATATTCAATGGTTTTATACGTATTATCGACTAATCCTTTGGTCGATTTTTCTACTTTGGCTTTCGCCAAAAATTTTCCTATTTTTGGCACATAACTCGATGAGGTAGCCGTAAGATTGGCATTGGCAAGTACGCTTTTTCCGTAAGTAAAGGAATGGCTTACGTGGCGTGGTTCGCCCGTCCAACGCAAAATGCCTTCGCCGTTGTTGTAAACGGTAAACAGTTCGCTGGCGGTGGTGGCTACGCTGGCATCAATATTTATTTCTGCGAAAGCATCGTTTAAAGAAGCTACCGGACCGGCATTGGTTGCT
This sequence comes from Paludibacter propionicigenes, assembly GCA_020721325.1. Taxonomy (GTDB): domain Bacteria; phylum Bacteroidota; class Bacteroidia; order Bacteroidales; family JAIFNL01; genus JAIFNL01. The sequence continues at coordinate 7,591 of DYNA01000152.1, read as the reverse complement.
TTGCTCACTACGTTAGAAAGCATGGAGGCGTTTCCCCAGCGGTCGAATGATTTGATGGCAATGTAATAAGTAGTAAGCGGGAGTAATTCTTTCAATTCGGTTTCAATCCATTCTCCGGCAGGAGCTTTTGATTTAACGGTCAATTTTTCGGCTGAAGCCAAATTTTCTTCTGTTAAAGTTTCGGTGGCATAATATAAAATGTATGCAACCGGATTTTGGTCGTCAGTATCGGCAGGAGCTTGCCATTTGAGGGTAATGAAATCTTGCGAAGCACCTAATATTTCGATGTTTGCAATTTTATCGGGAGCAATGCCGTTGTTGGGTTGAAGCGCAAAGAAAGCATCGCTCAAGCCCGAACCCAATTTGCCGGCATAGTCGGGGTTTACATCGTAAATGTCTTTAACACTGGTGAGTAAGTGAGCTAAAAGTCGGTCGTTGGTAAATCCATCGCCGCCAAACTCGGAGGCTATCAAAGCGGCAACGCCCGAAATGTGCGGACAAGCCATTGATGTTCCTTGCATGTATTGATATTTATTGTCGGGAGCAGTGCTTAAAACGCCGTTTTTGTCGCCAAAATTGTAATCGCCGCCGGGTGCTGAAATTTCAACCCAAGCACCATAGTTTGAGTAATAAGCTATTTTGTTGGTCGGTCCGGTTGCAGAAACGGCAACGCATTTTTCATAATATCCGGGATAAAACTCGCCGTCCCACTCGCTATTGCCTGCTGCAAAAATGACAACACCGCCGCGCATGGGGCTTCCGGCGTAGTTTCCGGCTTCTTCCACAAAATAATCGATGGCATCGAGAACGGATTGTTCGTAGTATCCGGGTGAGGAATATCCCCAACTGTTTTGAGAAATTACCGAGCCGTTGTCGGCAGCATAAACGTAAGAGCGTGCATAATTGGCATTGCCCATAATTTGGCACGACATAATGCGCACGCCGTCTCCGGTGCCGCTACCACCGGCAACTCCGGCAACGCCTTTGCCGTTGTTATTAACGGCTGCAATGGTTCCGGCTACGTGCGTACCGTGCGACTCGCCTTCTATGGTGCCTGTCATGGTGCGGAAGTTAAATCCGTGTACATCGTCAATGTATCCGTTGTAGTCATCATCAACTCCGGCTAAGCCGTTCAATTCGGCTTGGTTTGTCCACATGTTTTGAGCTAAATCTTCGTGTTTGTAGTCCACACCTTCGTCGTGTATGGAAACAATAACGTTGGGCATACCGGCTTGCAAAGTCCATGCTTTGAAAAGGTTAATGTCTGCTCCGGTTGTTCCTTGTGTCTGTCCCACGTTGTTATAATGCCATTGAGAAGGCAAATAAGGGTCGTTGAACGGAACTTCGGAATTTGTATTTTTGGGAACAGCGAAGGGTTTTGTTTGGTAAGGTATCAATTGAGTTTTGTAAACCGGCTCGGTGAATTGTACTTCGCCTAAGCCATCAAAAAATACTTGTGCTTCTTTTACGTCCACTTTGCTTTTGAAAGAAACAGAATACCAAAGGTGCAAACCATGCTTGCGATGACGCGCATCGTGTTGAGGCGAATACGGAAACATGCGTTCAAATTGGACTATTTGTAATTTTTCGCTCAATTTGTCGAACGAACTGATGCCGGTTTTAATGATTCCGGCTTTTGTTTTTGTTATTTTGTTTTGCGAAAGCACTCGCGCGCCCTCTTCGGTGAGTTTGATGCTCAATTGCCCATCGTGATAGGCTTTTTGAGCGTGCAGGTAATTTGCACTACTCACTAAAAAAAACAACGAAAACAACAGATTAGTAAAAATTCTCATGTGTCGCTTTTTTATTAATTATTTAATTATTAATTGTTAATTCAATGTCGTTTAGTTAAGCGTTAGACTCGGTCAGACCGGACAAGCCGGTCAGACCGTAGTGCTTGCCGTCCGACCGGCTTGTCCTCATCTGACGGCTTTTCGTATTTTCTTAACTAAACGACATTGATTGTTAATTGTTAATTGTTAATTTTTTTTTTCAACAAACTATTCGTAAGGGAATAAGGTTGGTTTTCAAATCCTTATTCGGTTTTGCAACCAAAAATAAAACTCGCGCCCTCTCCTACTCTTTTATTTCTTTTTAATTGTTAAATTGTTTTTTAAAAAAAAAGTTTTTCAAAATAAAAAAAATTGAATCTGAACGAATTAATCATTATTCGATTCATTGCTTTTAGTTACGTTTTCTTTATTTAGATTTTCGAGCATTTTGGTTAAAGCAATTTGCATAACTTGCATCTTATACAAATTGTCTAAAATTTGTTGCTCAATAGTACCTTCTTTGAAATCGGAATTTATATCTTCCAAATTTTCTAAATCTTCTAAAATCATTTCATTCATATCTGCAATTTTTTTTGTGCAAATTTACTTGCATACTTAAAAAAGATAAAATAATACACCCATACAAAAACAATACTTTGCCCTTTGCAGCAATGGCACAAAACCACTACAACGCATTTTTTTGCAAAAATACAATAGCACAATAGCACTACAAAGCCAATTAAAATTCTGTTTTTGAAGTATTTAGAATTTAAGGGTTTTGGGAAATGCAGCTTAAATGGTGTGCTTTTTTTCTGTATGCTGTAATGGGAACGCCAACTACGCTGAAAAACGCTGATTTTCAGGGATTTTTTTCCCGTATATGTAATGGAACACTGCTTTTTTAGGATTGTTATGATTATTTAGGATTTTATTTTTTTATTTGAAAATTGTTTTTTTTAACAAAGGCATAAGTTTTTTTGGCTAAGCAATGAGGTAAAAATATTAATTTTTAACCCAATACCTAATTCCTAAAACCAAACACATTTTATACTAAAAACGGAATAAATTTTAATATTTATTATTACGTAACTACAACTTTTCCAAAGTTTTAGAACTTTGGAAAAATTAAATAATAAACCTTTTGCAGAATAGTATAATTTCTTTTACAAAGTAAACAAACCTCTTTTATACAAAATATTTAATAAAATAAAAAATGGAGTAAATTTTGTTCAAATTTTAAAAAATTCATAATTCATAGTTTATTGCCTGAATTGGTCAATTTGGCACGAAACAATTTCTTTTTTTAAAGTGTCGATTTGAAAATAATAAGTTGTAAATTGAGGACATTTGGATTGCAAAAGCATTGTATTTGAATATTCTGAGCGTATTTTTGTAATTAAATTCCATTGAATATCATTGGCTTCTTTGCTTTCTTTCAACACATTGCCCGACTCGGTGTGTATGCAGTCTATTTGTGGAATAAGCACATAAAACTGATTGTCAATGAGCGAATAAAGCCAGACGCGTTCAAATTTTGAACTAAAAAAAGCCAAAAAATTTCCTTCGAGTTTGTAATTGAAATTGCCATCTGGGCAGCGTTGAAGGCTTATTTTTTTTACAATTTCAAAATCGGAATTGACAATGAGCAGATTGTTTCGCACTTCGGTATAGAAATCGGTTTCGTAAAAGTAACTGAGCATTAAAGAAGAATCGGTAAGTATTTCATAATAAGCTTTTAAGCCATAGTCATCGGCGGTAAAATTCTTTTTGAAAAAATCTCTGATATTCAGGGTTTTGTTGCCCGAAAGGCAATAAATTTCGTGTTCGGAAAAAGTAAACCCGTTTTTATAATTGGAAAAAGCATTGCTCCCGATGTGAATGATTTTACCTGAATTATTTATTAACAAATGCACCGTTTGATTGCCCAAATCCAAATCGAAAACATACACCCGTTCGCTTTCGATGTACATTTTAAAAACGGGCGTATTGCTGCTGGTTATGAACGAATAATTGTGAGAATAAAACGAATCGAAATGCTTTTTTTTATCAAATTGTACTGAAAATAATTTGGTTTTATTTTTATAAATTTCTATCCAATATTCTATGTTGTTTACTTCAAAGGTAGTGATTGTATTTTCGATGGTATCGGTATAAAAAAAGGTTTTTGATGTGGTTTCTTTTGAAAAAGTTTTTATGGTGTATTTTTCTTTTTCTTTAGAAAAAACAAACTGAGCGTTTTTATTTTCAGCTTTAAATTGAACTGTTTTTTTTATGGTATCGCTGCGTATTAATTCATTTTTGTTAGAAAAAATAAAATTTTTTTGAAAAAAAATTCCAAAAACGAAAGTTAAAATTAATATTTTAAAAAAATTAAACATTGTTTGTTTCTGCTGTATTTTTTTTTGATTTATTATTTTCTAAAATTCACAATTCATTGCATCAATCGGTAAGTAAAAAGCTTTTTGAAAATATATTTATAGGCATTTTGCAAACAATTGACCCGATGACCATTTGGTTTGTTAAAGATAGAATTGCCGATTTTTAGAAAATAAATAATCATTTAACTATTTAACCGTTTAAAGTCTTGACCTGATGGGTTTTGGAAAATGCGCAATTCAAATTCGGGAACAACAGCCAAAATGTGGTCGAACAAATCGGATTGAATGCTTTCAAATTCCGCCCAAGCGGTTGTAGATGCAAAGGCGTAAATTTCAATGGGTAAGCCTTTTTCAGTGGGTTCTAATTGCCGCACCACCAAGGTTTGATTGCTTAAAAATTTACCTTCTTTCAAAACCGTTCGTACCGTAGTGAGTTTGCCATTGATAAAAGTTTGTTTTTCATCAATCAATGCCAGTTTCGATTGTAGATACAATTCGATGTATTTTCTAAAAGTCCCTATGTTTGTGAGTTTTCTGCCGTTAATGTGTTCTAAATTGTTTGTGTTTTTTTGCGAATTGTACTCATTTATTTCTTTTACCTTTTGGGAAATATACTCGGAAAGGACATCAATTTTTTTAAATTTTTCGAGTAAAACCTCATCAACAAATTTTACGGTATTCAAATCGATGTAAATGCTTCGCTTAATGCGCCTTCCTCCCGAATTTTGCATACCTTCCCAGTTGGTAAAGGATTCGGTAACCAGTGCGTAAGTGGGTATGGTAGTGATTGTTTTGTCGAAATTTTGTACTTTTACGGTGCTTAATGAAATGTCAATGACCGTTCCGTCAGCATTGCGGGTGGGCATTGAAATCCAATCGCCTACTTTCATCATGTTGTAAGCCGAAAGTTGCACTCCGGCTACAAATCCGAGTATGGTGTCTTTAAAAATGAGTAAAAGTATGGCTGCCATTGCGCCCAATCCGGCAAAAATGGTATCGGGTTTTTTATCTAAAATAACGGAGGCTATCAGTATTATTCCTATAATTATGAACAGGATTTTTAATACTTGAATATAACCTTTTATTGAAAGATGAATATTTTTCTTTTCCGAAATTTTGGCGTAAGCCAAGTTGGTAGCCGAAAGAAATGAATTGATAAACTGTAAAATGATGATAATGATATAAATATAGGTCAAATCTTGTACAACGGCAATGGCTTTGTTTACTTCAAAAGGATAATGAATGCCGTTGCTAAATGCCATTGGCACAAAGAAATAGATAATAAGTGCGGGTACAATGTGCGAAAGCAAACTAAAAACATTTTTTTCGTAGTAAATGTCGTCTATTTCGTTTTTAGTTTTTTTAATAATGATTCTTAAATATTTGGTAATAATTCTTTTAGTAATAAAATTGGCTAAGACAGAAATCAATCCGATAGCAAAAATAATTACTACGGTTCGTACAATATGAGCCATAGAACCCTCAATTCCAAGTTCTTTTATAGCATTTAATAAATCGGCTTTTAAAAATTGTTCCATAAATTGGGGGTTCTATTGCTGTATTGTTTGTTTTATTCTTTCATAAATCTGGCACTGAAAAGGTGTTGCTGGTTTTGCATTTTGATAATGTAGCTTCCTTTTTGCAATGTAGAAATATCTAATTGATGGTTTTGCGTAACTTTTTGGTCTGTTAAATGAACAATTTCTCTTCCGGCTAAATCGAAAATGGAAATATTCATATCTGCATCAATATTTTCGGCGAAAGCCAAATTTAAAACATTGCTTGCCGGATTTGGATAAATGCGTGCATTTACGGGCGAAAGCTCCGAAATGGCAGTTGAATTTGAAACCAACTCTACATTCAAAATGGTGGTTTGATAGTTTACGGCAGCCACATTATCTATGGTTTTGGAAATATAGCCATCGGCAGAGAATTTCAAACTATAAGTACCGGTTTCTATGGGACGGTGATAATCGCCATTGGCTTGGGTTGAATAGACAAAAGAGTTGTCTTTGTCGTGATTGAGAACTTCTACCTTTGCTTTGAGCGGTTCGCCTTGTTCGTTGGTAACTATTCCGGTGATTCCGTATTGAGCTTCTAACATAAAATCGATAAGAGCTTGTTTGTTGTATTTCCAGTGTGCCTGCAATTTGTCGGAGGAGAGTAATTTTTCGTCTGAAAGTTCAATGGTTATTTCGCGGCAGTGAAAAAAATAGTTCATATAATCTTGCCTTCCACCATAAACAATGTACCATTCGGCACCGTTTGTTACTCCGTTGTCCAAAGCTGTCATGTAGCCATTGGGGGAGTTTTGCTGAGCGGAATTGGCAAAATTGCGCGAAATTCGGTAATACCAAGCTCTATCGGCGTGTTTTTTTTCATTTTCGTACCATGCGTCCCACGGGAAATTGACCACTTCTATTCCTCCGTGAAAATTGGCTGACATAACAAAATTATGTTGTGCGCCAAATTCTATCATTTTCAAGGTTTCGGGCTGATAACGCTCGCCGTCAGGGTTTTCGCCTACGCGTGCATCGGGAAAATTTCTGTTCAAATCAATTCCATTGTAATTGTAACGGGTTGAATAAGCAACCGAGTTGTTGCCTCCATAATAAGTTCCGTCTGGATTGGCATTGGGATTGATGTAAATTTCAAAGTTATCAACGATTGAGTTTGTAGATTTTGTAGGCATAGAGTACGCAGTGAGCAAACTATCAATCAATCGAAGCATGAGAATGTATCCGGTAGTTTCGTCTCCGTGCATGGTTGAGGTGTAAAAAAATTCCGGCTCGGCTTCGTCTGTTTGCACATTGTCCGAAATTTTTAAAACCCAAAGGTCGCGATTGTTTTTTGATTTTCCAATGCTTTCGAGTTTGCACAAATCGGGAAAACGGGTTACGTAGTCTTGCAACATTTGTGTATAAACTTCATAAGTTGGGTATTTGTTCCAACTCATGCCGGCAAGGGTTGTAGCCATACTCAGCACTTTGGGTGGCGAGGTTTTAATAATGGTATATTTGTATTTGAGTTTATCAAAATCGTCAAACTGTTGTTTATTCAAATAAGCATAAACTTCTTTATCATATACTTTGTCGATTGACATGTAATAAGTTAGCATATCAATTTCATGCCTGTCTTGTACATTAAATTTCAGATTAACAAAATTTTGTTTCTCGAAAATAGAATCGGCTTTTTGTCTTTCGGTTTTGCTTTGCGCAAAAAAAGACGTTGTTAAAAACACTAAAAATAGAAAAGTTAAAATAAATTTTTTCATCAGAATTAAAAAATTAAGTATTAAAGAAAAGCTTTTGAAACGTTTTTTTCATTTTTTTCTTTCTTTTTATAAAAAAAACATTAAAAAAAGCGTGAAATTTTTTTTAGCAACAAATCAAAAATAATTTAGAACAAGGCGCAATGCAAATTTGAAACCGGAGCTTACTT
>DYNA01000151.1 GCA_020721325.1 Paludibacter propionicigenes | reverse complement strand
CTCTGGGTGTTAAAAGAGTCTCTCTGGGTGTTAAGAGAGTCTCTCTGGGGGTTAAAAGAGTCTCTCTGGGGGTTAAAAGAGTCTCTCTGGGTGTTAAGAGAGTCTCTCTGGGTGTTAAAAGAGTCTCTCTGGGTGTTAAGAGAGTCTCTCTGGGGGTTAAAAGAGTCTCTCTGGGTGTTAAGAGAGTCTCTCTGGGTGTTAAGAGAGTCTCTCTGGGTGTTAAGAGAGTCTCTCTGGATTTTAACACTTATTAACAAATACCGCTTTTAAAACGCTGGACTTGTTATTTTTTTATAATAAAACTACTTTAAATTGCAAAAATAAAATAAAAGGATATAAAAAAAGCAACGGGGTCGCTTAGAGCGACCCCGTTGCTATGCCCCCGTAAAATGTAGAGACGTTGCATGCAACGTCTCTACGGTTGCAACGTCTCTACAATATACCATTAATCGTTAAAACATTAATCGTTAATCATCACCCTGATTCCTTCGCTGTGCGAGGTAAATTCGGGGGCGTACATACATTGAATAGTGGTAATGCCGTTGGCAAAGTTGCCGGCATGGGTAACGCGCAACGGATATTCAAATACATACGTGCCTTTGGGCAAATAGTCCATAAAGAAGTTGGTTGAGGCATCTTTGGTGCTTTCGTAGTAGCCCAAACCGCCCTGATATTTGTAACGCGAAATGACATTGAGCGGCTCAAAACCCGATGCCCGCATGTCTTTCATGTGTACGTACTCCATTTGTCTGTCCACGCGAAGTTCTATGCGCACAATGATTTTGTCGCCTACCTCCAATTTGGTTTTTTCCGTAATCGGTTCGCTTGCCACGCCCCTATCGGTCAAACGCTCTACAAAGAGTTGTTTGTTGAGTTTCAACGGCGTTTCGTGCGGAGTTATTTTGTCCAAATCTTCAAAATATTGCCAGTACAAACCGCCCCAAGCTACGCCTTTTGAGTTTTTGGTTACCTTCACCTTGCCCATGTCAGGGGTAATTTCCGATTTGTGCCACGACATTTTAAAATAGCCCGTTCCGGCTTCCACTTGCGTTTCGTCGGAGTTGAGCGGGTCAATGGTTTGGTTGCCGAGCGTAATTTGAGGTATTTCGGTTTCGGCAAGCCAGTCGTCTCCTTGCAAAAGCAGAGCGTAAACCGCTTCGGCAGTGGCTTTAGTGGTTTTCCAGTCTTGCACTTGTTTTTGTTTCAAAAGCCAAACTTTCAAATCGTCCACCGCACGCGGGTCTTCGGCTACTTCGGCATAAACCTCAATCATAAGGGCTTGCGTTTCTATCGGGGCTTGATACCAATAATATCCGCCCGTGTTTTCTTTCCAATACATGCCCATTTCTTTGTCGGTCATGGAATTTTCGGTCAGCGAAGCCACTATTTTCAAGGCTTCATCGGAGTGTCCGTAGCGTTTCAACACAAGGGCTATCATGCCTTTGCCGTAAAGATTTTGCGAAAGCCAATATTTTTGGGCTTGACCCAAGAAATAATCAAACGCCTCTTTGCTTTGTTTGGGTATTTCTATGTCGTAAAAACTGCGTCCGTAAAGATATTGCAACGCCATGTAACTCAAATGGTTTTCTTTCATTTCCTTTTCGGAAAAATATTTTTTAAGCTCGCGATATTCGTCTCTGATTTCGTCGTCGAGAAAACCTACGGCTTTGGTTTTCATATCTTCCACTTCGGAAGCATTCGCCACGCCCAATTTAGAAAGGTGTCCGAAACCGGTAACAATGTGCTGCGTAATGTAGCGGCTTTCGGGCATTCCGGCAAACCACGACCAACCGCCGTTGTAGCGTTGTTCCTTTTTCAATTTGTCCAAAGCCCTTTGCAACTCGCTGCTCATCAGGTTCAAGTCAAAAAGCAAACCCAAACGGTTTTTGCGTTCCGATTCATCTTTTGCGTCAAGCACCCAAGGCGTTTCCTGCAAAAGCACTTCTTTAAGCTCTTGGTTTTTCTCCAAATTTGAAAGCAAAGCTCCTTTGTCGCTTCCGGCTTGTTTCCACGCATCAAATACCGCTTTAATTTTTGGAGTTGAATTGGCTATGTGCGAAGCAATGCTGTTGGCATAATAGCGGCTAAAAGTCTGCTCGCTGCATTCATAAGGATATTCCATCATGTAAGGCAAGGCTTGCACGGCATACCACGCCGGATTGGAAGTAAATTCGAGCGTTAATAAATGATGGCTTAACGTTTTGGATTTCTTCGATTTGAGTAGCTTTTCAAATTCAAATTCAGTCGTTCCGCTTCCGCGAACGGGCAAAGGCATGGTTTCGGTAACCAACATTCGATTGCTCAAAACCGGAAGGGCTTTTTCTTCGCCATCGGAAAATTTATCCGTTTTAGCTATGATTCGATACGTAAGCAATCCAATGTTTTCGGGTATTTCCAATTCCCAACTCACTGCCGTATTGCTTTGAGCATTTATCTCAAAGGATTTTACAAAATCTTTATTGGTAAAGATATTGGTCAATTTCTGCATCGTTACGGCATCAAATATTTCCAATTCTACCTTTCCGGTGAGGTTTTGGTCAGAAATATTGCTTATCTTTGCAGGAAAAATAATTTTATCGCTTTCGCGGAAAAATCGAGGAGCGTTCGGAACCACCATCAAATCTTTTTGGGTAACCAAATAATTTTTGGCTGTGCCGAATTTTAAATCTTTCGTGTGGGCAAAACCGAGCATTTTCCACTTGGTTAGGCTTTCGGGAACGGTAAATTTAATTACAATTTCGCCGTTTTCGTTGGAATACAAATTGGGATAAAAGAAAGCGGTTTCGTTAAAATTGGTTCTGATTTTAACATCTTTCTTGCCCTCTATTTCTTCGGGTTCGGTCGTTTTTTCAACCATTACGGGCGAAGGCACATCTTTTTTGTCGCTGATGTCCTCATCTCTATCTTCGGCTACAAAAGCATCTTCTTCCGATTCGGCGGCATATTCATAGCCGGTTGTTGGTTTGTCGGCAGACATTTTTCGTTTGGCGTGTCCATTTTTGCTCATGGTGGTTGTTCCCCTTATCAGCATCTCATAGCTGTAATACATATCGTGGTAACCAAATCCAAACCAATCCAAAACATCGAAATACAAATACGTGCAAGAATGATAGGTATTAAAATTTTTAGTCAAATTTTGCGATTGCAAAACAGAATAAAGTGTTGTTTGCCAAGCATTTCTACCGTAGTAGTTCAAATAAAGATTGAAGTAAAAATCGTTTATGGCAAAAACATCGAGCGAAGCGTCGTAAAGAGTGGCTAACATTTCGGCAACAATTTTTTCACCTTTTGCATCTTTAATTTTCAAAATCCACTCTTCGCTTTGTCCGGGTTGCAGTTTATCTCTGAATGTACTAAACTCTATATCAAGCTCTTTGTTGGTATAAGGAACAATGATAATGGCAGTTTGAGCGTGTTTACGATTGTAAACAACCGACATGATATTTACAGCTATATTTCCCCTATCTTCTTCGTGAACCGGAACTTTAATTAAACGCTGTTTCTCACTGATTTTTAACCACTCCGACTGAATTACCTTATTTTGGCTTTCCACTTCGTAAAGAACCCAAACATCTTTGTAAGAACTGCCAATCAATATGTTAGCCGTATCGCCGGGTTCACAAACCGAATTGAGCAATTTGAACCAAAAAGGGGTCTTTTCTAAAAGTTGTTCGGCATTCTTATTAAACACCTTAAAGTAAAATTTAGATGACACTTCTTGCCCAAAGTTGTCTTTCGATGTAACTTCCGCCAGATAAGAGCCTTGCTCCCAATTTTTCATCGAAAAATCCAATTCTTTGCTCGTTTTTGTATCGAAAGAAAACGATTGAATTTCTTTTTCTTTTTCCCAAGCCGTTTGGTCGTTTTCGTTGTCATACACATTTCCGGAAAAGAGTTTATCCCACTCACTTTCGGTCAAAAGTGGCTCGTCAATTCTTGCCCAACTTTTGCTTCGTTCTAAGTTCGGATTGCTTTTAAGTTTGAAGAATTTAACCGTTCCTTGTGCGGGTAAAAACTCGCCGTTCATGTTTTGAGTGCTGAGGGTCGCTTTTTTAAAGGTGCTTATTTCTACCTCTTTGGGCATAATAATTCCCACGTCTAAGGTTTTGTAACCTACCACAATGTTACCGGTAGTGGATTGAGTTTCGCCGTTGAGGTCGGTAACATCTATTTTTATTTGATAATTGAAAACCAAATAATCGCTCTTTTCGATGGTATAATCGGGAATGGCGTTAAAAGAGAGTTCTATTTCACCTTTTTCGTTGGTTTTGGCGGTTCCGTTTTGAATTTCTACTTCGGAATCTTTGTAAAAATAGCTCCACCAACCGCGCCAAATGGGTTTGCGTGTAATGCGGTAAGTAACCTGAGCATCGGTGAGCATGGCACCGGAATAGGCTTTGGCTTTGGCTTTTACGCTGATTTGGTCTTCGAGGCGATAGTTGCCGTCGAAAGGCATCATTTCGACTTCAAATTGTGGGCGTTTGTATTCCTCAACTTGTATATATTTTTCGCCGTAAGGCGTATAAATGCGCATTCTACCGTTCAAAAGTCCTTTGGGAATGGTAAAAGTGCCGTTGAAAGTACCGTATTCGTTGGTTGTGAGGTCTAAAGTAGAAATTACTTGGTAATTGACATCGTAAAAACTCACCGCAACGTTTTGTTGTGTGAGCAAACGATGTTCATTTTCAATGCTTTCTACAAAAAGTCCTTTAAAGAAAACCGTTTGTCCGGGTCGGTAAATGGCTCGGTCGGTAAAAAGGGTTACGCGATGGTGAGTTTGAGGGCTTTCGTAGTCGTAAGGATAAGAATAAAACGAGCGGTCGCTGGATAAAATATCGGCATCTTTTGTAATTTCAAATTCGATGCTGTAACTTTTGTCTTTTTTGGGTTCTATCACTACTTTTCCATTGGCATCGGAAGTGTAAGTGTTTAGATGGACTTGCACGTATTTTCGTTTTTTGTAATCGTATTCGGTATAAAAAGCCCGAACCGAAGCCCCTGCTACGGTGTGTCCGGTGGTGCGATTGAGTACGGTTAGTTCAGTTATGTTTCCGTTTTGTCGGTGCAAATACGCTAAATTTGAAACTTGTACAAACGAATAATTGAGCATGTTTTTGTCCACATCAAACTTTGACGAAGTGCTTAAAACCACCACATAAGTGCCAATATTTTGAGCAGGCAAAAGGATTTCGGTACTGTGCAAATTGTAGTCGTCAGTGCCTTTGAGTGTGTACTCGGAGGTGTAAATGGTTTTGGCTTCTTTCAAAAGTTTTTCAATGAGTTTTTCGCCGTTGTGTTTTTCTTGCAAACTTTTGAGTTTTTCGGGAGTAATTTGCAAATAACGCAAATACAATTTGTCGATGTTTTTGTAGGAAATACGCACCGGCAAAGCGTGTTTGGGCATTTGATAGTTTTCGGTTTCAAACGAAAAAGTTTTTTGGGTTATTTCGTTCATCAGCCAAAGAGAACGGCTTGCGAGATTGGATTTTGGAAATTTATCTTGAATTTGGTTGCAAATTTTGTAAGCCTCTCCGTTTTTGTACTTGAATTGATGCGTTTCGGGTTGAAAAAAATTGTACTGAGCGGCTTTTTCGCGAAAGAAAGAGGCTTTTAAAAAAGCGGCTTCGGCAGCATACACATTTTGCGGGTTTTCTTTTTCAATTTGTTCGAGCGCATCAATGTAAAATTTCTCTTTTTCGGGGTGTGTAGAATTTTTATACACAAACGAAATTCGTTCGATGTCGTTGAAAAGAAAAGCATCGAGCATTTCGTTTTCTCGGTTGAACTGCAACAACTCTTGATACAGCCTCACTGCATAAAAATGCAACGAAAGCGTGTCGGCAGTTATTATTTCTTTTGTTATAAATTCTTGAGCTGTAGCAAAATAAAAATCTTCTTTCAAATAAAACACATCAGCGGGTTTGTTGATAGTAATTTGTGTATTTTTGAAATAATTTAAAGCCCTTTTCATCAAAAATTCGTACAATGTGCTTTGCAATTTGTAATCGTGCGTACCTTGTTCTAAAATTTCGGTATAACTTTTTAAATCGGTAGTTTGAGTAATTTGCACATCGGTAAGTGAGGCTCGGTAATGCTTTATCGATTTGTCAATCAATTGGGTAAGCGTCCAAGTTTCGATGTCTTCGGGTTTGAAATTGAGGGTTTCGGAGCGGTCTTGAAATTTCCAGTAATTCTGCTGATAGTACATGTAATACATTTCGGCAGCCAAGGAATGCAAAATTTGTTTCAGTGGAGCTTGTGCCGAAATTATATCGGTTTCCACTTCAAAAATGAATTGTTCAAAGGCTTTTTCTTCGATGTTTCGTCTAAAAAGCATTCGATGAATGTAAGCTTTTATCAATTGCTGGTCGTTTTTTTCGGCTTTAGCCATTTCATAAATTTTATCCACTACTTCAAGGGCAGACTTTGTTAGCCCTTGATTTTGAAGCGAATCGACCTTTTTCCAAAGTTTTTCATAAGGTTTTGACATGATTAGAATTTTTTTATTTTTTGCGTAAGCAAAAGTGGGTTTAGCGGGCATTTGGATTGCAATGAATAAAAATGCCAACAAAAATAGTAAATGATTTTTCCTCATAACTTAAAAGTTGTTTTTGAAAATTTTATGGTATTTTTTTACACGAATTTCAATAAATTTATCATGTAAAGATACAAAATGATTTGATTATATTCAAACTTAATGCAAAATATTTTTTCATTCTGCTGCGCTTCGGTTTGGTTGTTTTAGAATTTGTTGGCACTTTTATAATGAATAAATTTTTGTGTAAAACAATATTTTTTTGTATATTCGCAGGGTATTTTGAAAAAAAACGGTCTGAAAAATAAAGCAAAATGATTTCAAAAACATCGGGAATACTCGACATTCCTTTACAAGACAACGAAAGCGACATGTTGCAAATTTTGTCGTTTGAAAACGCTCTGAATGAGTTTATTAGAAAAACCTCCACGCCCATTTCCATAGCCTTGCAAGGCGAATGGGGCAGCGGAAAAACTTCCTTTATGAACCGTTTGAATTTTGAAATTTGCAAAAGTTCGCAAGCTACATCTTACGGAATTTGGCTCAATACGTGGCATTATGCTTTGTTGAAAAATAAAGACAGTATTTTTGAAGAAGTCATTTTGGCTTTGATAAATGAAGTTTTGACCATTTCAAAAAAAGAATACCCCGATAAATTCAAAACCATTGCCAAAGATATTTACAATGTAGGAAAAAATATTTTTAAAGGAATTTCAAAAATTGCAGTAAAAACGGCTATTTCGCAAGTAAATTCTGACCTTGCCGATGCGGTTGATGAAACGGTTTTTACCGAAAAAAGTCAAGCTTCTTATAGCCTAAGCGACTTAAAAGATAAGCTCAGCGACTTGATAAGCCAATTGATGCAGCGAAATCTCGAAAACGGTAAAAATCAGAAATCAATTGTCTTTTTTATTGACGATTTAGATAGAATTGAACCCGCGCTTGCCGTAAATATTTTAGAATTGCTAAAAAATATTTTTGATATTAAACATTGTATTTTCGTACTTGCAATTGATTATGAAGTAGTTGTAAAAGGTTTAAAAAATAAATTCGGTGAACTGAACTCAAAAAACGAAAGGGAATTTAGGTCGTTTTTCGATAAAATAATTCAACTGCCGTTTCAAATGCCTATGGCATCGTACAATATTGAAGATTACATCAACGAGCTGCTGCTTTCGGTTGAGTACATCACTGAAAATGAGGCACAAAACAACAGCTTTCGCCAATCGTTGGTTCGATTTACAAATTTATCGGTGGGAACAAATCCCAGAAGCATCAAGCGTTTAATTAACACGCTTTCGTTTGTCAATCTTCTAATCCGCTCGAAATCAAAAATTGAAAAAACAGAAATCAACCTGTCGAGCAATTACAAGCAAATTATTTTTGCCCTCACGAGCTTGCAAACCGCTTTCCCTGAAGTCTTTAACCTTTTAACGGACAACCCGAACATAGAAAATTGGAATTACGAATTTGCTCGGAAAAAAAATATTGAACTCACCCAACAAAACGAGCAAAACACAATTCTCTGGGAACAAATCCTTTACAGTTTTTGCAACCAAAAAGAATATCTGAAACGCAACAGCTACAACATTACCAGCATTATTAAAGAAATGCAAATAATAGCCGAAGAAAATCACCAAAAACTTCACCAAATCTTGCCCGAAACCGTAGAATTGCTCTCGGTAACCAACGTAAAACAAGAAAAACAAAAACCCAAATTAGAAATTAATGAAATCCGGGTGCTTTACGCGCTCAATCAACGGCTTCAGGGTGCAATTAAAAATAAGCTGGTAGAACCGCTCCAATTTGTTGAACGTAAGGGACGAATGATAGCAAAAATAACCTACAAATTTGACAACAATAAAAAAAATAATACCGTAAATTTGTCCGTTTTTATTAAGCACAACAACATTTATCTGCAAATTGGTACAAGCATAGAACTTTTTGCCCTTACTCCTACCCACGCGCAAGCTTGGAAATACATAGAAGAAAAAGGCAAAGCCGAAGTTTTCAACCAAATAGCCGCCGATTTTATTTCATTGGAAATGAGATACAAACAAATAAAACAGGCAAACACAACCCGCAACGGACTTGTTGTGAAAAACGACCAACTTGAATTGGAACAGAATTTTCAAATCGTTACCGAAAATACCGAATATCTTTATTCCGACACCGTCATTGACGAATTGAGCAGTTTCATAATAGATTACATGCTACTTATTTACAAAATCAATCAAATAGAATGGAAAGCAAAATAATGGTTTAAAATTTGATTATCAAAAAGTTGCAAAAATTTTAAAAAATCAAAATCCGTTAGGCTTTCGCCAAAAAATTTTATTTTAAAGAAAAAAGAAAATCGACAATAATAATCAGCAAAAGTTATCTATCTTTTTGAGTTTTAAAAAAATTCAAATACTGTTGAAAATCGGAATTAAACTGTTGCACTTTTTGCTTATTTTGATTGGTTTTTACAGTTAAAGACCTATTATTGATAAAAATGTATTGATTACTGTCTGAAATCATACCGTAATCCAACTCATTGCTGTTGCCAATGGTATAAATTTTTTCGGTATTACAATTAAAATCAGAATCAGTTAAAACACTCAGCAACAAATCTTTAAAATCCAAATGCGATGCCAAATCAGAAACAATTTGATTTTTAATATTTTGCGAAACAAAAAGAAGAGGAACGTTATAATTGGCTAAAACTTGAGTATTTTGTCGCGGTCCGTGGTCGGAAGTAATGACCAGCAATGTATTTTCAAGCAAATTTCGTTTTTGCAAAGCTTCAAATAATGCCAAAAAATAATTGTTGTAATAATCCAAAGTAGTTATTTTTAATTCCGCTTCCCAATCGGCTGTATGTCCAAAAACAAGTTCCTGAAAAACAAAAACTTTCTCATTTTCTGAGACAAACTCCAGTAAATCGTCAAAAACAGCAAAATCTTCACAAGCTGTTTCTATTTTATTAGACGTTACACAATGAAACTTTTTGGGAAAATCAGTAATATATTTTACGGTATTCCATTCATTCAATGCCGGAATAAAACGTTCTTGCTGTTTTCCATAAGATGTTAAAAATAAGGTTTTAAAACCATTGGTATTAAAAAAACGAACCAAATTGGGCTTTTTATTTACAAAAAGATACTGTTGCTCGTTTACATAAGCTTGATACGGAATAAAAACAGAATGCAAAATAGCCAATAAACTGGTGTAACTATCTAAATTGTTGGTATAATAATGATTAAAAAATAGACTATTCGACTTATTTTTGGTAAAAAAACTTTGTTTTTTGTATTTAGAAACATTCGTAAAATCCTTGTAATTAACACTTTCCATAACCAAAACAATTATTTTGTCATAATGAGAATCAATTTTGGGAATGGTATCAAAATTTTTATTCAAAAAATCAAAATTATCCGAAAAAGTTGAAGTAATTTGAATGTTTTCTAACGGTTTGATTTGATAATCTTTTTGAAAAACCGAAACAATTTCCGCACGAATAGAAAATAAAACCGGATTTACACTGGGGCGCGGCGAAGTGATTAAAAAAACGAACACCACAAACAATGAATAAATAACTAAAACACGCCTATTCAATGTTTTTGGAAATTTTAAAGGTATTAAAACAATGGCAAAAACAAAACCTAAAACAATTGCAATTATCTTAATACTAAGAAAATAACTCGTTACAAAACTTATTATTTGAAAATTTACTGCAAAAATATTTATCGGAAAACTTAATATATCGAAAATGTAAAAAGTATAAACAAACGAAGTTATAGCCAATAATAAACTTGAAATATAAAACAAAGGTTGGATTATTTTTTGGTGGTGATTCAAAAAGTATGATAAAATAAAACTATAACAATAAGGAAAT
>DYNA01000150.1 GCA_020721325.1 Paludibacter propionicigenes | reverse complement strand
AGTATTTTTATTCTTTTATTTCAAAAAAACATTTTCATTCTATAAATTTGCTTTTGTTGGCTTGCCACCAAGATTGGTTTATATCGTTAGCAAGCTCCAAAATTTGTTCTTCGGTTGCCTCACTTTTACTCGAAATTTCCATAAAACGCAAATAATCAAGAAATTTTTGCAAATAATCTATATTTATATTTATTGCGCTCGAAAACCGAATAATTAATTCGTCTTTTGTTCTTTGTATTTGCATAATATTATATTTTTTTTGTAAGAAATTTTCAAAATTAGCTCATTCCTTTATATTCTTTGCAAATTACTTTGTGAACTTTATCGTTTTTAAATTAACCACAAAGTTCACAAACAAAAAATTATGAATTCATAATTCAATATTATTACCTGAATCTTTCAAAAGGGGGTCGAATTCGACCCCTTTAAAATTTGGATTATTTAATTGCTCCCAAAGTCCTAAATACTCCAATGTGTTTTTGAGCCGCATCCAGTTTTTTACTACATCTTTTGGTTCAACCGGATTTTTTTGCCTTGCAATATCGGTAATGCTTATATAATCTGTACCATGCACTTTTAAAGTGCGAATGGATACTTCTTTTACCGTTATATTGGTTATTTTTGTCATGTCTTTTATTCTAATATAGAACTCGAATTCGAAAAGTTTAAAATTTGAATTCCTAATTCAATGTCGCCAAAGTTAAGGTTTTTCTAAAAAGAAAAATGCTATTCGCTAAGCGGTTCAAAATTGCTAAGCAAATTGTGTTTTCTTAACTAAACGATATTGATTCATAATTAAAACCTACCCAATCGTGTGGTTTTCAATCAATTCCTTCATCAAAGAATCAATGTCGGCATCGGCATCGGAAAGTGTTTTCGATTCTTTCGATTGAAGCACCACATTTTCGATGGTTTTCACTTTTGTAGGCGAGCCGGAAAGTCCGAGCCATTCTACATCGGCTTTGATGTCGTCCACGCTCCACTCGGCTATGTGCAAATATGGGCGCGACTGAAACAAATTGATGTAATCAGCCGTTTCGGTTTGCAATTCGGTTTGCGTGCGAGCGTGTTTGTATTTCATCACTTGCTTTCCGTGTCGGGGGCGACATTCGGGTGCGGAGCTGTGAACCGTAACCAAAGCCGGCATGGGAGTTTCTACTATTTCGATACCGTTTTCGAGTCGGCGTTTGATTTTAAGTTTTCCGGCATCGGCACTTAAAATTTCTTCGGCATAAGTAACTTGCGGAATTTTCAATTTGTCGGCTACCTGCGGACCTACTTGCGCCGTGTCGCCGTCAATTGCCTGACGACCGGCAAGAACTACATCGTACTCGGCTATTTTTTCTATTGCTTTTGAAATGGCATAAGAAGTAGCCAAAGTGTCGGAGCCTGCAAATTTTCGGTCGGTAATGAGAAAACCACCATCGGCACCGCGATACATTCCTTCGCGAATGATTTCGGCAGCTCTGCCGGGTCCCATGGTAACAAGGGTTACGGTGCTGCCTTTGTATTTGTCTTTCAATCGAAGAGCTTGTTCAAGAGCGTTCATATCTTCGGGGTTAAAAACGGCAGGAAGTGCTGCGCGATTGACCGTTCCGTCCGATTTCATGGCATCTTTCCCTACGTTGCGTGTATCGGGAACTTGCTTAGCCATTACAATGATTTTCAATGCGTTCATGTTAAATTTTGTTTTACTTTTATAGTATGTTTTTTTTTGATTTTTTTTACTTTAAGAAAAAATATAATACGTTTTTGAAGTATTTTTCAATGTGCAAATTTAAAAGAAATATTTAATTTAGAAAAATGATAAATGTTAATTTGTTTTTTTCAAAAAAAATCTATAAAAGATAAAATCATAAGCGTTCTCAATGCTGTCTAAAATTCATAAGTCAATGTATCAATTGTTTGAAAATGAGTACAAATTATTTATCAACAAGTTATTTATTAGCAGATGGTTACGATTGTTTTCATTTTTTAGTTTGTACTATTTTTTTAGTACTGAAAAGTCAATTGTTTGATAATTTGGAAATATATATTTTGATTATTTAAAATCTTTTATCTTAAATTTCTTTGAATATAAAACAAAAATTGTAACTTTGTTTTGCTTTATTTTATACAAAAATAAAATCTTATTTTTATAGTATCGTTTTAATTTATGCAAATTTTAATATTTTGAACTGATGAATAAAATGAAATATATTACATTAATTATCAGTTTGTTAATTGGGAATTATAATTTATTTTCAATCCATCCGATTGATAGTTTAACTAATTTGTTAGAAAATTCTGATGAAAAAACCCAATTTGAAGCTTTAGACAAATTGTGTCGTTATTATCTTAATACAGAGCCTAATAAGTCATTAAAATATGCCGAAAATGCGTATAAACTTGCACAAGATACCAAAAATAGCCAACAAGAATGTTTGGCATTAATAAATATGGGCGCTGCTTATTGGCATCTCAATAATTATGAAAAAGTGTTGGAAAACAATTTTTTAGCATTAAAACTATCCGAAAAGATAAATTTTCAAAAAGGAATAATTTTGTCAAAAAATAATATTGGAGCGGTTTATAATGAACTTGCAAATTTTAATAAAGCACTTGAAAATTATTTATCTAATTACAATTATATTATTGAAAACAAATTAGATACCGTATTTGAATTTAGTAAATATACCGCAATTTGTTTAAACAACATAGGGCAATTGTATGCCGAACTTGGAGATAAGGAATTGAGCATTCAATTTTTAACACAAAGCATAGAATATTATAAAAAAATTGACGAGTTTTCTTTAATTATTCATACACTTATAAATTTGGGAATAAGTTATTTAGAAATAAAAAAATATAAAGAATCGGAGCAAATTTTATTTGAAGCCATAGAATTGAGTCAAAAAAATAATTTACAGCCTTTATTAGCCGGTGCTTTTTTAAATTTAGGTCGTTTATACATAGAAAATTCGGAATACGAAAAGTCAATTAAATATTTAAAAGACGGAATGAAAATAGCCAATGAATTAAAATTAGGCAAGTTATTGATTCACGGAAATAATTATCTTTCATTGTATTACGAAGTTCAAAACAAATTCGACACGGCTTTGTATTATCACAAAAAATTTAAAACCATAGCCGACTCTCTTTTACACGAAGACCTTAATTATCAGATTGCTAACATGCAAGTACGCTACGAATCGGAGAAAAAAAATTTAGAAATTGAAATGCAAAAAAAAACAATTCTTCGTAAAAACATTATCATTGCTTTGTTGTTTTTCTCTTCCCTCATAATCAGCGTGTTGATGTTTTTATTTTTAAAACAATATCGCGATAAAAAAATAGCTTACGATAAAATTGTTCAACAAAATTTTTTAAAATTAAAAAAAGAAAACGATACTTTAAAAACCGAAAACGGTCATTATTCGTTTGAAAAAATAAACTTTGATGAGAATAAAATCTATGATGAAAAATATGTTTCATTTATTGGACAATTTGAAAAACAAAAACCGTATCTTGATACACAATTAACAATCGAAACGCTTGCAAAACAATTTGACACCAACCGAACGTATCTTTCGCAGCTTATCAACAACAATACAAATCTGAATTTTAATCATTTTATTAACAAATATCGAGTAAATTTTGCTATCAATATGTTGTCTGACCCAAAATTCTATAACCTTAGTATTGAGGGTATTGCACAAAATTCGGGTTTTAATTCAAAATCTACTTTTAATAGTGCCTTCAAAAATATAGTTGGAATTACTCCTTCTTATTTTAGAGACTCAATAAAAACCAAACAGAATATTGCCTGATATTCAATCCATTGTTTTTTTTACACAAGTGCAAATTTCACAATTTTTTGAATTTGCACTTTTTTGTTGTCCAAATTTCACAATTCGTACAACTTCCATTTGATTTCAATTTTTTATTTAATAAATTTGTAAGAAAATATTTTATTGTTTAATCCAAAAAAATAAATTTTATGAGAAAAATTTTTACCCTCATTATTGTTTTAATGACTTTAAGTTTTGCGAATTTATTTTCGCAAAGTTATGTAACTATTGGTACAGGAACTCAATCTACTTCGTATCCGGTTTATAGCGTTTGGAATTATGGTTGGTATTCCGTTATTTATAATCAATCTGAAATAGGTGAAGCAAAACAAATTACAAAAATTGCATTTGATTGTATCAATGGACCAAAAACTGAAAATAATCAAAAAATTTATTTAAAACATTCTTCAAATACCGTTTTTGGAGATGCAAGTTATGAAAATCCCGAATCAAACGGATATACATTGGTTTACAGCGGAAATATTACTTACAATAACGGTTATAGCATTATTGAATTGTCTATTCCATTTAGTTACAATGGCACAGACAATTTAATTTTGCATTACGAAAACAGAGATGGCTCTAACGATTATTCCAATTTTAATTCTACTGTAAGTTCAACGAACAACAACAAAGGCAACGGAAATGATGATTCGTTTCCTACAACTCCGGGACTTTTAAATCCTTATCCGAGTTCAAGACCCAATATTCGTTTCTATTACGAAAGCACAGCTCCAAATCCGGCAGTAAATCCTTTTCCTATTGAAAATTCTGTTAAAGGTTTGGTTGATACCGATTTAAAATTCAATTTAGACGCTACCGCCCAAACCTACGATGTCTATTTTGGAACTTCTTCGGCTAATTTGATTAAAGTTTTAGAAAACCAAACGGCAATAAATGGTTTAAATACTGTAAGTTATGAAGATTATAATAATGGAGTATTTCTTAATTCAAAAACCGAATATTTTTGGAAAATAGTAGCTAAAGATGCAACTCAAGAAAGTTCTACCGGAGTTTTTAAATTTACAACTCAAGTTTTTATTACCAATTTTCCTTACAATCAAGGTTTTGAAGAAGGAAACCCCAATGAAGTTGTTTTTCACGCGGGCAGTTACGGAATTGATGTAGATTGGGATTACACCGACAAATGGAATTACAGCGATGCAGAATATGCACCCCACACTGGTAGCAAAAGTGCCTATATTTCACCTTTTTATATGCAAACCAATGATGCATATTCACTTACAACGCCTCGTTATGATTTATCAAATGCCAATTATCAAATTTCTTTTTATTGGAAAAACTTAAATCCATCGAAAAATGATAAAGTTTCAAATTCCGATATTACTTATTTTGAAATTTCTACTGATAATGGTCAAAACTGGACTGAATTAACTACAATTTATCCTCAAGTTCCTTCCACCGATTACGAAAGAAGCATTATAAACCTTACAAATTATAAAACAGAAAATGTTCGTTTCCGCTGGAGATACAAAGTAATTAATTCGGCAAATTCTCCAAAAAGTGTTTTTATTGATGATATTGAAATTAAAGAAATTACTGGAGGAACTTCAATTAGCCTTTCTCAAACAAATTATACATTTCCTCAATTATTTTTAAACGGGAAAACCACTTTTGACGTTGAAATTCAAAACACTCACGCTGTTAATGATTTGGTGATAACCGGCTGCAATAGTACCGGAGCTTATTCTTGCAATTTTACCGGAACATTAACTCCCGGACAAAAACAAACAGCAACCATTACCTATCAACCCACACAAGCCGGAAATAACCAAGCCGGAAGTATTGAATTTTTGATTGATGGAAATTTTTCAGGTAATAATAAAATTACTTTGTCAGGAAATTGTTTGGCAAATTTAACTTCAATGTACGAATATTTTGACACAACACCCGAAGAATCGTTGCCAACAAATTGGAATTCAATTCATACCGACTATTTATATCATTTTGCCTATGTAGAAAATGGAATTACCGGCGAATACAATACTGCGCCAAATATTTTACGACTTTATAATGCACAAGATATTGATGAACCGCTTATGGCAATCACGCCGGGTTTGACCGATTTTGACCGAAATACCCTCTTTTTCTATGCACATGCAACCGCTCCAAACCTCAAATTGCAAGTTGGTGTTATGGACAATCCTTACAATCCGGAAAGTTTTGTTTTAGTACAAGAATTTTTGCCTACCTCGCCAACTGCACAATACAGCGTTACGTTTAATGATGAAAACACCAAGCCTTACGTAGCTTTTAGGCACGGTGGCGGACAAGTAGCCAGCATTAGAATAGACAACGTAGAATGGAAAACTCGAGAAGGAAATCTTGTTCCATATCCTGCAATAGCCATTTACCCAACTCACAATACTACAAACATTGATATGATGAATTTACCCCGTATTTCATGGTCGCAAGGTGGTGGCGGAACTCCAACCGGATACAAACTCAGTTTAGGAACATCTTCTAATGCAAATGAAATTTTGTCGGAACATGAATTGGGAAACAATACTTTTTACCAAATAGTACAAAATTTGGATTATAACACGGAATATTTTTGGAAAATTGTACCATATAATAAAGACGGTGCTGCCGAAAATTGTCCGGTTTGGTCTTTTACAACTATGGCAGACCCTACTGTTTCTACATTTCCTTGGTCTGAAGATTTTACTTCGTTAGCTACTCACTCTTTTGGTACAAATAATTTTGAATATCCAATGGGTTGGTCTATTGAAAATAACAACGACCAAAACTTATGCTGGCATCGAATTTCAAACAACGCAACTTATACAACCAATGCCCACTCTGCCCCAAATGCTATGCACATGATTTTCGGAATGATGAATCCCCTCAACGACTGGTTATTTACGCCTCCAATGGTAATGGAAACCAACAAAAAATACAACATTAAATTTTGGTATAAAGTTTCCGTTTACGATGGTTCAACATCTGAAAAAATGAAAGTGGTGATAGGCAACGACAATACTTCAGCAGGTATGGCAGGCAAACAAGTAATTTTCCAAAATGAAAACTTAAATACCGATTTCGATGAATGGCAAGAGCATCTTTACGAATTTACCCCGCAAGCCAATGGAACGTATTACATCGGATTTCATGCTTACAGCAACGAATTGCAATATTTAATCCATTTAGACGATGTTTCGATTTCTTCAACACCACTTGGTATTGACAATATTTCGTCAAAAATTTCAATTTATCCAAACCCCACTTCAGGGATTGTAAAATTTGATGTCGAAGCTAATTGCAAAGTTGATTTTTTTGATGCAACCGGAAAATTAGTTTTATCCGAAAACATTTCCGCTTCAAAGAATTCAATTGATTTGAGCGGATTAAATTCAAACTTATTTTTTGTAAGAATTACGGAAGGAAACAACGTTTCTTTTACAAAAATTTTGAAACAATAATTTTTTTGAATATATTTTTTTGGATTTCGCAAGTTCTCTATTTTCTCAGAGGGCTTGCGTTTTTTTTTAGTCCATTTTTGTATTGAACTCCGGTTATATTGCAAACGGTAACATTACCAAAGTTTTAAACTGGTCTGTTTATTTTGCAGCGAAAATGAATTTTGCTTTTCCCGCATGTTTTATGCATTTTAAAATAAGGGAATAAGGTTTCATTTTTGATAAATAATCATCGCTTTTTTGGCTTTTTCTTCGCCTTTCGGCAAAAAAGAAACAAAACGCCACTCACGCTTTGTTTCCCGAAATGCGGTAGGTTACGTCAGATTTTAATCAGCGTAACAAATTAATAATCAGCATCTTGCCGGAATAACGAAAAACGGTAGCCGCCGTGCAGGGCTTTTTCGTGCGTCAGCCTGTGCGTTGGGAAAAAAGCCCTGCATGGTCGGCTACCGTATGTTAGCAACTTATTAATCATTAATTTAGATTTACTTTTTGGCCACTTTCATTATAAATTCCGTCATTTTTTATCCGATAATGTTCACCACCTGCTAATTCATTTTCCCTCGTATTTATGCTAACTTCGATAGAACATTCATCGGGATTAAAGTGAAAAGGTATAAAACCTGGGAAAATTTGTATTCTTAAACACCAATTACATTTTTTCTGTTCTAAAAGTATTGAGATTGGTGGAAATAAAATTTTAGTATCTGGTTGCAAAATTTTGTAATTTTTAAATTCATATCTAAGAAAATTATGAAAATTATTTTCAATATTTATTTCAGTTTCATTGTCTAATCGGAACCACATTTTGGGTAAAACTATCTTACTTAAATGATTAAACCTTTTTCTTACGGCAATGTCGTAAGCTGTTTCATTATTGCTATCTTTGTAAGTGCATGATGCCCCCAAATTTATTAGATTTTGTATAATATTCGCTTTTACTCCTTGATTTACAGCTATATGTAACAAGGTTGTATAAGCATTGCTTCCTGAATAGACTAAATTGACAAATTGCCCTGAACGCAAAATTATAAATACATTATTCCAATCACCTTTATTTGCGAAATCGAATAGTTGTTGCCCCTTGGTAAAAACATACTGTTCTAAAAGTTCAGAAGATAAAAGACCAAACCATTCTTTTAACTCAAATGTTTTTATTAGTTTCGATGAATTATAACTTTTTTTAATAAGCCGTGAAAATTTAGGTTCTTTTTCAGTTTTATCAAGCTTTGAGTTAAATTTTTTTAAATATGTTACAATAATGAAAATTAATAATTTAAATAAAAAATTTGTAGAATCGAAGATCAAAACAGATAAATAAATACTATTTTCAAATACTATATAAATTATATATATAAACAACCAAGCAACAATAATATTAATAGGATTTTTTTTATATAAATTAACAAAACGGTTTGGGAAAGGAATTGTTAAAATACTAATGAAACCGAAAAATATTGAAGCTATTATAGAAAAAGAAACTTGCCAAAACTGCTCTAAATTAATACATAAATTATAAGTCCAAATAAAACCAGAGCATAAAGAAATAATTAACGATAATAACGAAAGGATTTGAAAAACGTTTTTAGCTAATTTTTTTTTGTTTTCATATTCAATTTTTTTTTCGTCTTTTTTTTGTTCTTTTACTTCTGTAATTTGTATTTCTAATAATTCCTTATTTTTACTATTTTTATTCTCTGTTTTTTTATTAGCTTTATAATTCAAAAAATT
The DNA here is from genome assembly GCA_020721325.1 of Paludibacter propionicigenes. Classification (GTDB taxonomy): domain Bacteria; phylum Bacteroidota; class Bacteroidia; order Bacteroidales; family JAIFNL01; genus JAIFNL01. The sequence continues at coordinate 1,460 of DYNA01000150.1, read as the reverse complement.
TGGATCATTTATTAAGCCAAATAGAATTTCTAAAATGGATTTAACGAGCTTATTATTGTCATTTTTTAGCAAGGAAGAATTTGTAAATTCAATAATCGATTTATCAATGGTTCGATGTAGAAAAAAATTATATAGTGCTGAAATTGCTGCAAATCTTGCATTTGAATCTTGACTTTTATTTGAAATTTCAATCAATTGCATATAAACATTATCATCACTTACTCTACCAAATAAATCAATGACCCACTTGTTTTTATAAAATCTGTAATCATCAATAAGCTTTTTTGCTACTATTGACAAATCTTGGTGATATTGAAATAACTGCTCTTTTATGCAAGTGTTTGTTAAAAAAGTTTCTAAATATAAACTAACATCATCAGTGTTTTTAATTTCTGTTAATCTGATAGCAACAGAGTTTAATAAATCTTGACATTCCTTTAATTCAAATTTATATTGATAAGTATTTAAATGGTTTAATTCATCTAAAAATGGTTTTCTCTCCAATTTCAAGCGTTCTGCCTGCTTTTCCGCTTCAATTTTTTCATATTCAATTTGTTTTTTTCTTTGAGGAATCACAATTTCTAATAATTTTTCAATTCCGCTATCTAAATTTTCATTAGATGCTTTTGTTGAATTATAATTAATTGATTCGTAATCTATCCAATTAGATAAGTTTTTTGTAATTTTTATATATTGTTTATCTCCTAAATAATAATCTATTATTAATGAATTTAATTCATTATCATAATAACCTGTTACCGCAGAAAAATTTTCTTTATCGCAGTTGTCATTTCTACCGATTGAATAATTGGTCGAATGAATTATATGTTTTTGATCATAAACAGTTATTACTAAATCATAATCGTAATAACTCTCATGGTCGGCATAACCTTTAATATTTTCTTCTGTATCAATATATTTTGACATTGCAAATTTTAATTTATTAAATAAACGTTATATTGTTGTATAAATTATTTTACACGTTTCACTTTTGTTAGTTGCTAACGTTCCAATACCCGACACTCCTCGTGTCGCTTATCGTTCTATTATGATGTACGACATACAAGTACAAATATACTTATTTATTTTTAATTACAATTTGGAGTGTCGTTTTTTTGTATGAAAAGCGACATTGTTTTTTGTTTTGTTTCATTTTTAGCAGTGTCGCTTTTGCATCTAATTTGGGACAAAAAGCGACACTATACTTTAAACGGTTATAATTTGAGCTTTTGTTTTTATGTAAGTGCTTTGTAATTACAACTTTGCCAAAGTTTTAAACTTTGGCAAAGTTACCGTTTGCAGTATATAAGAGTTTTTAACAAAATCTGTAAAAATAAAAACACAAATATAAAAAAACAATTTCTCTAAAAAAAATATAAAACAAAAATAATCCGTGCATTTGTAGCAAACAAAAAAAATCCGGTTTCATTCATTGTTAAACAGGTAGCATTAAAAAAGTA
>DYNA01000149.1 GCA_020721325.1 Paludibacter propionicigenes | reverse complement strand
AAGTTGTAGTTACGTAATAATAAATATTAAAATTTATCCCGTTTTTAGTATATAATAAAAATTTATTTAATTCCTTAAATTCGGAAGATAAGACATTTTTTGTCTGAAAATCAATCGGTTAATTCTTTTTTATATGGCTAAAAAAATGAAATCCGTTCGGTCTTTCACATTCTTGAAATATAAAAAACATTGAATTATTAGAATTGAAAATTTTACAAATATAAATAATAAAAACCTGAAATCTTACTATTTTTCATTTTTTTTTGAAAAAAATTGTAAATTAGCCGTTTAAAAATTTGTTTTATTTTCAAATATTTTTGTTTAATAAAAAAAAATGAATTTTAAAGAATTAATTCAAAAAGAAATTTTTATAAAAAATATGCTTTGCAGGTGTTGCGAACGAATAGTACGCGAAGATTTACTAAAAATGAATGTACAGATAACCAAAATACTTTCGCCTTTTGTTGAAATTTTGTACAATCCATATACTATTAATTTACAGCAGATTGATGCCATTTTGCAGCAATCGGGCATGGGCATTATCATTAGCCGCGAGCAAAGACTTGTTGAACAAGCCAAACAAGCTGTTATTGAACTCATTCATCACCTCAACAATATGGATTCGATGGTGCGCAAGTCGGATTATTTGGTCGAAAAATTAGGCGTTAATTATCAGCATTTATCTAAATTATTTTCAAAATACGAAGACTCAACCCTCGAAAAATTTATCATACAAAACAAAATTATGCGCATTAAAGAATTGATAGTGAGCGATGAATACAGCCTGAGCGAAATAGCCTACATGATGGATTACAGCAGTGTTCAATATCTTTCGAACCAGTTTAAAAAAGAAACCGGAATGACGGTAAGCGAATTTAAAAATGGAGATTTTTTTTAATTTCATTAAAAAACCGGAAATCATCGTATCAATTTGCAAACCATTGTTACGACGACTCGCGGTCAGATAGCGTTGAACTTGCGTATTTTATTGACTTTTAATGAATTACAGAAATCTTTACACAATACTTATTTTATCATGCCCAAACCCTCTAAAGCCGAAGCATCTTCGGGAGAAAGCATTAAAACTTTGTTAAACAGTATTTTAGCTTCTCTGGTTTTTCCCGTTTGAAGACTCGCCCAAGCGTACATCAAAAGTCCATCGTAATCAAAAGGATACAAATCGACTACTTTTTTGAAATATTTCAAGGATTTTGAAAATTCTTTTCGGCTATAATAAATCAGCCCCAAACGATAATTAGCGACCGTATTATTGGGCGAATTTTTAAGAATAGAATTGTAAAGCTGTTCCACTTCATTCCATTTTCCGAGCGTAGATTTGGGCAAAATAAGTCCAAATTTAGCTTCTTCGGAATACGGCATCAGCGAAAGCGCACGTGAATAGTGGGTTTGCGATTCGATGTAATTAGCAGCTTGATAATAAAGCCAGCCTAAGCGAATGTTAATTTCGTAAGAATCAGCATTGTATATTGCTTTTATTTTTTTTGCAGCGTCCGAATATTTTTCATTTTTTTCTAAAGCATAACTTTCGCTAAATGCTTTTTGTAAAGCGGTATAATCTTGAGCTATAACAATTTGTGTTAAAACCAAAAATATTGCAATAAAAAAGTTTTTCCTTAATAATTCCATGATATTCCTCCTAATAAAGTTTGTGTTTTATACTGAATTTCTTTTTCAAATCGATTTATTTTATAGCTGTTAGTATATAAATAATTCTGATAAAGCAAATAAAAAAATGTTTTTTTACCCAATCGCAAATTAAGCAATGTGCCGTACCAATAGTTGATTTCATCTATTCCACTGTAAGTTGTAAATCCTTGATTGTCTATAAAATCATAAGTATTTCCGTAAAAAGCAAAAGGTTTTAAATTGATTCTTTTCCCTAAATTGAAATCAAAAGTAGTTTTAAAAAGTAATTTTTTGTTTGAATCATCTATTTTGGTAAAGTAATGAAAATAAAGTTCGTTTTGCCAAGAAAATTTATTGTTATAAAAAGGAAAATAAGTTAAAGAAACACCGGTTTGCCACTGAAATTGAAGACTTAAATTGGAAAGAGAGGTAGAAATTTGCAAATTAAGAGCCGAAAATTGTTTTTCTAAGGCTATATAACCAACAAAACTATTGTAATAAACCAGATAATGTACGTTTTCTTGGTTTGAACTGCCCCAGCCGCTGCCCGAATTGGTATTTTCTGAAATGCCTTTAAATTTTTCGTTGGTATAATTAAATGCAAGTCTTAAATTGGTTTGGTTTTTTAAATTAAAACTACCAATGGCATAATATTGCCATTGTGTAACAAACTGTTGTATAGGCTCTAAGGTAAAAATAGCATCGTAAACAATGTTTTCGCCTTTCAAAAGTGAAATGGAATGAAATAAGGTAAAATTTTTCTTAGTTAAATGTGTTAAATTAACACTGAAATAATTTAAGTTTTTTTTAATATTTTGTGTTAAAGTATCGCCATTTTCTACATCAACTTGGTATTTATCGGGCAAAAATGCTTTGTATTCCAAATCAATACCGTTAATAATGAGTTCATCGTCGTATAAACGCAACTTTTCGTGCAAATCTCCTTCAAGAGTATGCCAAAATCTACGCAGTTCGCTGTACATTCCGCCATAAAGATAGCTCAAATACAATGATTCTTTAGCGAAATTGTCATCTGGGTATTCTAAAAGTACTTTTTGAAAGCTTTCAGATGCTTTTCGGTATTGTTTGAGTTCGTAATAAGCTATTGCTTTACGGTATTCGAGGTAATAAAAAGTTATCTGATTTTCTTGTGCTTTTTTAGCGGTTTTTATTAAATTTTCCCAATCCTGTGCCAAGTATTGCTGATAGGTTATAGAATCCACAGAACCATAATTTAACTCGGTTTGTGAAAAGCTAATTTTTGCCAAAGCAAACAAAAAGAGTATTAAAATACATTTTTTCATACAATTCTATTGTTCTATTGTTCTATTTTTCTATTGTTTTATTGTTTTGTAAAAAAAAAAATTTATTCTTCATTCTTCACTCTTCATTCTTGATTATAAGTTTAAAAATTCCTTTTTCGTTGATTTCGGTTTCAAAGTTAATAACTTTTTTTATTTTTTTGAAAGAAAATAATTCGGTTTTTGACATCAACTTTACTGAAGAAGGTGAAAAGTCGTCGTCTATCGAAATGTATTGCAAAAGAAAACGCGCTTTTAAAAAGAATGCAAAAGGAGCAAAAAAATCTTGAAAAAAGAGCTGCTTTGCCGAAAAAGCTTGACTTTGCGGAAAAAAGTCCTCTAAGGTCATTTGTGCATAAAAACCCAATTGAACTTTATAAAAAGCCAAATAAAAATGATACAATTCTGATTTTTTATTTCCCTCGAAATGGGTAAAATAAAACATGGAACCATCGTTTTTGAAATAAGCCAGCGATTTTGTTTTTTTACAATAAAAATAAGAATTGTTGTATGAATTTGTAAATATTTCCCATAAAATAGGCGAATCTTTGTCAAAATCGGTTGCTCGTTGGTAAGTGATTTTGCCTTTTTCTTTTTGCACTTCAAATCGGAAAGTTTGTCCGGGAGTAAAATGAAAAGCGTTTAAAAGCAACTCGTTGTGAGCTATATTTTGCAAAAAATCATTGTTTTTAGGAATGTATTGACTTTTTAAATTCAATTTCTCTTCATTTTTTACAATCACATTAGCCAAAGGATAATGAAACGTGCGTGAACCGATGTAAGGCGTTAATTGGAATTGAAAATGCAAATGCGGATAAGGCGAACGCCCTGAATTACCGCAAGTTGCAAGAATTTGTCCTTTTTTAACAAAATCTCCTTTTTTTACCTTAAAACTTCCGGTTTTCAAATGGCTTATTTGCGAATACAAATAATCGGAATGTTTTAAAACCAAGCTGTTTCCCCAATTTTGAAGCGTATTATTTTGCCCGATTACATTATCGGAAATACCATCTGTCAGCTCTACAACCGTGCCATCGGCAGTTGCCGTAACGGGCTTATTATAACAGAAATAGTCTTCTACAAAGTCGCCTTTGTTTACAAATTGTTTGCCTTCGGTATTTAAAATAACAAAGTCCCAAGCGTGTTGCCATTCGCCCGTGTGTGTATGCTCGCCAGCGTGAGCTTGCGAAACAGACCACTCGCCCATAAACGGTAAATAAACCGGCAAATAAAATGCTGACGGAAAACGACTGACCACATTTTTATGAAAATACAAATTTTCTTCGGGCGAATTGTTTTGCTGAATAGGCTCAACCAATTCGCCGCGTGTTTGAAGTCGCAATTTCATAACGTAAAGAAAAAGTAATACCGTAATATTGAATGGCAATGAATAAATTGACAGTTGATAAAAAGAAAAAAACTTGCTCAAACCGAATGTAAGTATCACTGTAATAGGCAATAACAATAAAAGCCACAAATACGACCAACGTGAAGGCACAAAGAAAAATCCGCCAATGGCTATGGCTGTTAAAATGTAATTAAAACCAATGTAAGTGTAACTTAACTCGCTGAAATTGACACCTAAAAGCAAATAAAAACCATAAGCTATGTAAAAACCCACCAAGGAAAGTGTAAAAGCAATGCGCGAACTGATGAGCAAAGCAATAGCAATGACAATTCCGGCTAATTCGTTGAATTGAAATAAAATAGCTCCCAGCGACAAAAAATAAACTCTCAACGAAAACGGGGTTTCAAAACTCGAAATCCAATTATAAAAATTTACAAATTTTTGTCCGCCGAGTGCGTAAAGTTCGTTATAAAAATAGATACCTCGCTCACTTACGCCAATGTACCATAAATCGCTCAATGACAAGTGAATGACCCACATTACCAAAATGAATGGAATGCTAATATAAGGCAAGCCGTATTTAGTAAAAAATCCCTCCAAAGCCAAAGTTACAAACAAGGTTAAAATAGCCAAAACCATCAACAAAATAAAGCTTGCAGGCGAAGGCTGAAACAAAATGCCCGTTCCCAATCCCACCAACAAGCTGTTGAAACCGTACAAACCTTTTTCAATGCTTTGAGTATTGAATTTGAACCATTTAGCTGTTTGATTGCTCACCAAAACAGCCAATAAACCGTTCAAACCAGTCCAAAAATCGAAAAAACTAACCAAAAGCAACAAAATACCTAAGGTTTTGTTTTTTGAAAAAAATATTTGAGAATACGAATTAAGCATTTTATTAAATTGATAAAAGTTTATAATTTCATTTTTTTAAAACTACCTTTTTATTTTTTATGTATGTTTTTTTTCTGTAATCCAAAATCGGTGGTCTTTATCAAGAAAAACCAGATAAAAAATATTATCTTCAATGTATCCGATAATACGTTCTTTGCCTTTAATTCTAATCGAAGCCCAATTTACGCTCTCGCGAATATGTTTCGGATAGAAAAAATCGGATTTTACCGGAAAACTATCGTACTTATTTATCATTTGTTTGCTCATAGCCTCTTCGATGGAAAAGGAACTGATTTGACGCAAGCGAGTTAAAACATTTGAAAGAATTTGTTCTTTTTCCCACTCTTCAAAACTTTCTCCTTGATTAATGTCAAAATCTTTTAGGCTAAATACAATGAGCCGTTGGGGCTTGTTCGATTTATAGTCTAAGCCCAATCTTTTTCTTTTCAAATTACTCATGGTAAAGCAGTTGAATTAAATAATCATCAATTTCAAAAAAAGAAATAGCACCGTATTTCCCGTTTAAGTAATTCCTAAAAAAAGAAGATGTTTTTCGTACATTTTCGGTTTTAAAATCGGCAAGTGAATACAATTTAGACTCTCCGAATTGATTTTTTTCGGTAAACCAAATTTGGTCGCGCCTGAATAAATCTTTGTCTAACAACGAAACATCGTGCGACGTAAAAATTAGTTGGGCATTATTTTTATTGTATTTTTGAAAAAGTTCAATTAATTTTTTAGTTAAATGCGTATGAAGTCGTGAGTCTAACTCATCTACTATCAAAACTTTAGCATTTTTTAGGCTATCGTACCACGGACCTAAAAGATATATGAATTTTTTAGTACCTTCCGATTCTTGCAAATCAAAATCGAATGGAACGGTATCTGTCAGCAAATTATTTTTGTCGTATTTTCGATGCCATGTAGAAATTTGAATTTTTTTAGAATGATTTTGCAAATCGTTTAATTTTAATTTTTCGGTATTTTTATCCGAATCGTCTATTTCTTTTTTATGAAGTAAAATTTCTTCTACTGTAATATTAGAAATTTCTAAAGTATTAATTATTAAAGAAATCCATTTTTTAAAATCATCGTCTTCTTTTAATTTTTGAATTGTATAAGTGCTATACTCTAAATCATTGATGCCGCTTATAAAATTTAAGAGCGAAAACCATTCGATAACAAGATTAGAAATTTCGCCGTTAAATTGAGCTGCAAGGCTCAAAAACAAAACGTTTTCGCGGGTTTTTGTTTCTAAATGCAATCCTTCTTTAAAACTGGTTTGGTTGATTTTAAAATGTTGCCCGTTTCGCTCAAAAAGCGGAATTTCTTTTGTGGTGGTTCTAAAAAGCCATTCGGCGTGTATTTTATTTTTATCTATCTCAAAACCATAGCGATAGCGAATGCCTTTATGTATAAAAATAACTTCAAAATGAGATGTAGATTGTTCATTTTCAGTATTTAACAAGAAGGGTTCTATTGAAAACGTATTGCCCAAAAGTGCATCGCGAAAAGAGGTTTGAATAAAACGCTTCATTAATTGTAAACCTTTTACCAAATTACTTTTCCCGCTGGCATTGTTTCCATAAATTGCCACTGTTTTAAGTAATTTAAGCTTTTGCACCCAAAAAATATTTTCTTTTTCTTTTTCTTTAAAAGAAGTTACTCCCAATAATGAAAGTGTATTCGATTCTTTGAACGATTTATAATTTTCAAATTTATATTCTATCAGCATCTTTTTTTGTTTTTAAATTTTAAACAAAAATAAAGATATAAATTAAATTTTGCAAAAAAAATGCAAAATTTAATTTATGTAAATGGTTTTTTATTGAATTTAAAATCAGTAAATCATCGCATCAATTGTTTGCAAAATTGGTAAAAATTAATTATCAATACGCTGTTTATGAACAGATTGATGCAATGACTTTTCGATTGAATTAAAAAGGACTTCTTTCGTGTTGCAAAAAAGTTGCGTTGGTTTCGGCAGTGCGAATGATGTGGGTTTTGCCGTTGTTGTCAATCAACACAATGTTGGGGCGAAGGGTAATGAATTGAAGCCATTGAGTCATGTTGTAAGCTCCTATTCGCTTGATAACCACTTGGTCGTCTTTTTGCAAAAGCGGAAATTGTACGGCAGGGCGTATTACGTCAATGTTCATGCACAACGGCCCGTAAATGGTTGTGTCTTCGGTATGTACGCTGGTTTCTTTAGCCGGATAAATTTCGTGTTCGTACCAAAAAGAGGTGAACAGCATGTTTATACCAATATCAATAATGGTGGAACGTCTGCCGTCTGCTAAACGCTTGTTAGCCAAAACTGTACCCAACAAATATCCGGCATCGTCTATCAGTGCGCGTCCGGTTTCGAGTATGAGCGTTGGCAAATCGGCGGGCGCAATTTCGGAATTAATGATGGCGTTGGTAATGGCTTCGGCGTAAGCATCGAAGGTGGGGCAAGTATCTGCACCCGAAAGGTATGCACCTTTGAGGGTGTTTTTGCTGGCAAAACCGCCGCCCATGTCAATGTATTTTATTTTGTGATTGTACTTTTTGGCAAGACTAACCGCCAATTCGGTCAGTTTGGCGGCTGCAACACCGTAAGCGGCAGGCGTGAGTATGTAAGTGCCTATGTGTGTGTGCAATCCAACGAGTTCCATTTTGCCGTTGAGCATAATTCGGTTGAGGGCGTTCCACGCCTCGCCGTTTTCGTAATTAAAGCCAAATCTGTCCCATTGCGGATAAATTCCGGTATTCATGTTTACTCGAATGGCTACTTTGGGCTTTTGCGATAGGGTTTCGGCAAGTTCCATGAGCATGTAAAGTTCGTCGAAATGGTCGATGTGAATGAGCGAACCGTTTTCGATGGCTAATTTCAAATCTTGTCGGCTTTTGTCGGGTCCGTTGAAAATGATGTGCTTGCCTTCTACTTTGTTTTGCAAGGCTTTGCGGTATTCAAAACCCGAAACGACTTCTGCCCACGAGCCTAATTGATGATAAAGTTGGCAAACGGCATCTAAATAATTGGTTTTGTAAGACCACGCAAATTGAACTTTCGGGTAACGATTGGTGAAAGCTCGTTTGGCTTGGGCAAAGGTCTGCTCGATTGTTTTTTGCGAAAGCACATAAACGGGCGAACCGTATTGAGCTATCAAATCGCTTATTTTGATGTTGTCTATTTGAGTTAAAGCGGTGGTTTTCACCTTCATTCCGTATTTGTCGGGCATTCCGGCATTGATTTTATTTACAACCGGTCTTTCATATTTTAGTTTCATAATTTTCTAAATTTTTTAAATGGTTAAATTGCTAAATTTTTTTTTACAAAAAAACATTAAACATTAATCGTTAAACATTAATCGTTAATAACGAGTTCTCCGTTCATGGAAAGTTTTTCAAAGAGTGAAATATCGACAATCAAATCGTGTGAATAACGAACAAACATTTTGCCTACTTCGTAGTTTGTGTATGGGACAACTTTATTGCCAAGCCCCAGATTAACCATTGCTTCGGGCAAATTTTGTCCTGCGCCGTTGGCAAGGTAAACCCATGCGGGAATGCGTGGATTGATTTCGATTAAAAAATATTCTCCGGTATTTGTTTTAATCATTTCCAATTCCATTCCGCCGCGCCATTTGCTTTCTTTAATAATGTGTCGGGTAATTTCCAAAAGTTTTTCATCGCCCAGAGTGATGCCTCCCCACGCTTTTCCTTTGTCGGTGATGTATTGCTTGCGCATGGGAACCGCGCCAACGGTGTTGCCATTGCCATCGCCCAATGCTATGACGTTTACTTCGGTGCCTTTTGCAAAAGCCTGAACGATAACGGGTAAGCCCCATTTTGCCGAAATTTTGTTAAAATGCCCGATAACTTGTTCGGGGTTGTAAGCCAAATAAGCATCGTAAAATTTTCCTTTTACCAGAAGCGGATATTCAAAATCTTTGCGTAAATCGTTTATTTCCGAAAGTGATGTAAGTGCCTTGCTTTGAGGCACTTTTATATCGTATTTTTTTCCGTATTCGGGAAGGTTTACTTTTTGGCGTTCCTCGAATTGCTGGAGTGTAGGCAAAAAAGTTTTGATACCCAACTCGTTGAGCAAATCTTGCGAAGTGATAAAAGTAAAAAGTTCGGCATCGAAATTGGGAATGATAAAATCGAGTTTTTCCTTTTGGTGAATTTCTTTTATGCGCTCAATAAAAGCTTCTGTACCAATGGAAGGATACGGAATTTGATAAATTTTGTCGCAAATGCCTTGCATGTAAATACCGGGTTCGAGATTTTCGTAAGCCAAACCGATAATGACCACATCAAAACTCTCCGCCTCGCGCAAACCTCTGATAACCGGCACGCCCGGACCCGGATTGTCGGTATTATTCAGACCCGTTATGGCTATTTTATATTTTGGTTTCATAAATTTTACTATTCTATTGTTAAATTGTTTTTTTTAACATTAATCATTATTCATCAATGAATTGATAATGTTTTAGCATTTGTTTGAAGTCGTCGAAGTCGCGTTGGAAAGTATATTCATCGATTTCGTATTTTGCCAAAATCAATTGTGCTATTTCGGTTTCGGTTTTTTGTTCCTTCAAGAGGTTAAAAATTTCGGTTGCCATTGGGTTGAGCGAAAAGCTGTCGCCCGAAGTGGGATTGAAGGCAAACCCCGACTGGCTGATGGCTACATTTTGTTTTATTTTCATAACATATCTTTTTTTTTAATGAATTTTTTTTATAAAAATGTTCTAAAATTTCAATTACAAAATTAATTCATTGTATAAAAATAAATGTTATGAAATTCGGTGAATGTTTTATAAAATTTTGATTAAAATGTATAAAATTCCGTTCGTTTTTAATGAAATTTTATTTGCTTTCGATTTGGGTTTTTTAATCGGCTTCATTTTCATGCAAAGTTTGAGAGTGGTCTGTTCATTTTGCGCGAAAAATGAATTTTATTTTTCCAGCAGGTTTTATAAATTTTAAAATAAGGGAATAAGGTTTTGGGGCAAGCAATTAGGCAAAAATATTATTTTTTTACTCAATGCTTAATTCCTAAAACCGAAAATAATTGGGTGTATTTTTAGCTTTTGCTTCTAAATCGGCTAAAGGGACTTTTTGAAAAAATGAAGGGCTTAGCCGTTTGGAACGGCTGGGCGGTAATTAAAAGCAGGCGGTTTGGCTTTGAAGAGAGCCACAGAGTAATTCATTCAGTAAAACAAACATAAATATTTAATTTATTGGTAATTATGAGTTTTCTTTCAAACACTATTTATCGGTTGATTTTCTTTTTTTGTATTTCGGCATATTGTAGCTGGCACTTTTTG
>DYNA01000148.1 GCA_020721325.1 Paludibacter propionicigenes | reverse complement strand
TAATTTAACATATTTATGTATATAGATTGGTGTATTGTATATACCCCAGAATAAAAATATAATGTTGCTATTAAAAATATTTTTTTTGTCATATCTTAATATGTTTTAAATAATTAGTTCAAAATCATTTTTTATGTAAAAAAAGTACAATTTCTTGTGCTATTTTAAATTGTGCTTTTTCGATTAAATGTATGCCATCGTAAGTTAAAAACGGAAAATTTGTTTTTAAAATGGTTTGTGTATCAATAAAATACACATTTTGCTTTACCGCTATTTTCTTAAATTGCAAATTATTTTCAACCGTTCGCCTCTCAATTCCATTGTATTTGGCTTCTGCCTTTTGTTCTTCGGCGGGCGGAACGGAAAGAATAAATATTTTAGTGGTATTTTTATTTCGTTTTCTTAACTGTTTTTTTATTTCAGAAATTAAAGTATTCATGTTTTGCGGTACTTCTTTTTGCCTTTCGGCAAAAATGGCTTTTGCATCGTTTGTGCCTAAACCAATGATAACAGCGTCTAAATGCTCATTTTCGGGCAGCGATTCAAAGGTTTGATTCAAATAAGTTTCTACGTTTTTCAATGTATTTAATTTCGGATTGTCCAAATTATCGAAACCAATGGTATTTCCGGCAACCGAATGATTAATAACATTGGCAAAGGGCAACAATTTTCGCAATTGAACCACCCACCCGCTATCGGCTGCGGCATTGGAGTCGCCAATGGCAAGCAAATTGATTTTTTTTAGCAATGAATGTTCTAAATTTTCAATCGGCAACAAGCTAAGAGCCTGAGGTGTAATCATTTCGTGCGTTCCTTCAAAGAGCATCAACTCCAAATTGGGCATTTTTTTGTAAAGATGTATTTTCCGATTTCCAAAAGTTTCATTTTCTTTGGCTTGCGGATTCATTCGCTTGCTCAAAAGCGAAACAATGGTGGTGTCGTGAATGGCTTCTATTTCTTTATCCGAATATAACTTTTTTAAAATTTTGTTGTAAAAAAGAATAGAATGCGTAATGGGAACCGAACCCGTATAGCCGTCGTGAATGCCTGTAAGAATGTATAAATGAGCATTTTTTCTTTTTTCAATGTTCAAATCCATAAACAAAGGCGAGCGTTTTCGAGCTTCTAAGGCATCAAAAACAAACGTATCGCTTGTTATTTTTTCTACATCTTGGGCATATTTCAGGTTTCGGGCTTTGGTTTCGTAATACCAGCTTTCTAAATCGGAAATGGGAGCATAAGCGGTAAAACTTTTCACCGAAAAATTTAATTTCATATAAGCCGCCAAACTTGCCAAACCACCACCGGAAACTCCAATGATATGAATTTCGGTGCTATCGGCATTTGAATTTTTGAGTGCAAACGAAATGGCATCTTCTATATCGGAAATAACCTGCGCACTTACGCAAGCATCTGATTTGTTGTTTTCGCCTCTAAAATCGGGGTGAATGTAGTTCCAATTGCGCAAGTAAGCTTCGCGTGCCAAAGGGTCTTCTTGGCTGTACGTGCCGCTCCACGTATGCAGCGAAACAATTAAAGGTTGTGTTTTGTTTGAGGTAGTGGCATAAAACCATGCTTTTTGTGGCAAACTATCTGTTTGACTGTAAATTGAAACTTCTTTGAATGGAAATTTCCATGTTTTGTCAATGGTATTATCCCAAGTTATTTTTGTGTTTTGGGCATAACTTTTTATAATTATTGAAAATAAAAGCAATATTATTATGTTTTTTTTCATGTTTGTTTTTATTTTTTTTTGAAAAAAATAGAATAAAAAAGATAGAAAAAAGTGTTTAAATTTAGGTGTAATCATTCAATCTTAAGTTTTTTATTTTAAGAAAAATAATTTCTTAAAAAAAATATTTTTAAATTTAGACGTTTTAATGCTTATAATGAAATGGTTAAGCAATTTTACGTTTCCGCAACTCAATAAATAGCCTAAAATCTACAAGTTTATTGCTAACAAACGAGTTATCGTATCAATTGTTTGCATAGTGCCATCTGTTTAATAATTAATAAGCTGTTTATTAACAGATTGATACGATGACTTGCTTTAAGTTAAAGATAGAAAAAAATGTTTAAAAGAAATGGATTTATAACTACAATCTAAATTTTTTTATGAAGAATATTTTTAAAATACGTTATATCCGTAAGTCTTTCTTTAACAAACGGATAGTTATCGTTTCAATTGTTTGAAAAATACGTACAAATTAATTATTAACAAGTTGTTTATAAACAAATTGATACGATAACTTCCGCATTTTTAGAAATAGAATTTTACCAATGTTTGTTTTGTACCAAAGTTCCGCCAGATAAATCAATTTGAGTTTGGGGAATTGGATAAAATACATTTTTAGGATATATCCAACCTCTTGCACCCAGCACTTCGTCTGCTTTTCCGGTGCGGATTAAATCAAAATATCGGTCGTTTTCAAAAGCCAACTCAAAGCGGCGTTCGTCCCAGATGTTTTCGAGGGTTACATCAGATACGGAATAAGTGGTTTCTCTTGCCCTGTCGCGCACGGCTTGCAACGAAGTTAAAGCGGCTGAAGCATTTCCCAAGCGCAATTCGGCTTCGGCATCTATCAGTAAAACTTCGGCGAAACGATACAAACGCTGATTTTGCTCAATAATTTTAATCCAACCGCCCAATTTGGTTTGCTGATTTTTTGGAACATACACTTTAAAATTGTAACGCGGCGTTCCGGTAATGCCTTCCAAAGCGGCAGCACCATCAACTACATCGCCATCGGGCAAAATATCGCCTTTGAAAACTACTGAAAAACGATAACGCTTGTCGTTTTGAGCCGTTTCGCGTGCAGACCAATCGGCAACCAAGTCATCGCTCGGAACACTGTAACCGTAACAGCCATCGCGTCCGGCTTTAACCCAAGTATTGAGCGTGTAAGGCGAGCGATTGATGCCTCCGGTTGTAGTAGATGCGCCATTTTGTACTTCAAAAATAGACTCATCGCAGTTTTCGTTTTCCAAACGATACAAATAATAAAAACTGGAGTCCCCTTTTGAGTTAAACAATTGGTAATAACTGTTTTGAATTACATCATCGGTTACGGTTTTTACGTCAGTCCAGGTTTTGCCCAAAATGGCTTGACCGTCTTCCATAAAATTACTGCCCGAAGCCATATACATCAATACTTTTGCTTCCAAAGCTCTTGCCGACCAAGCCGTTACACGTCCTTTCCACTGGGTTTCCCAAGCGGTTTTGCGCATATTTTCGTATCCGAATTTCAAATCGTCGAGTATAAATTGATAAATTTCGGGGATAGACGACTTGGCAATGTTGTAAGCACCGCCTTCGGGCAAACCATTGTAAACCACCACTTCGCCAAAAGTACGCACCAACTCAAAATAAATCCAAGCCCTCATAAAACGGGCTTCGCCCAATATTTGATTCTTTGTAGTTGCGTCTAAAGTCATATCGGGTACGTATTTAATCACTTGGTTGCATTTGTTTACCACGCTGTAGCGCGAAGTCCAAAGATTGTTGAAACGAGCCAAAGACGGAGTGAATGAAAAATCGGCAAAAGCCAGCATGTCGGCTTGTGAACCGGTGGTAGAACCTTTTGCGGTGTTGTCGCTTGCCATTTGTTCCGGTCCCAAGGTGCTTCCATCTACAAAGCTCCAGCCCGAAAGGTCGCCGTAGCACGATACTAATGCGGCTTCGGCATCGGCTTGGGTTTTCCAAAATTCGGCTTGCGGCAACTTGTTGTAATCATCGAAACTCAGATTTTCGGTACAACTGTTGAAAAGAAAACCGAAAACGAAAATTAATATAAAAAAATATGATGTTTTCATAAGTTTAAATTTTTTTTTAGAAAATTAAATTAATACCAAAACTGTAAATTGAAGAAAGTGGGTAAATGCCTTTGTTAATGCCTGTTAGAAGCGGATTATCGGAAGGCACTTCGGGTGAAAAACCGTTGTATGTGAAGAATGTAAACATATTTTCGGCATTTACATAAACTCTAAATTTCTCAACATGCCATTTTTGAGTAGTCGCAAGTGGCAAAGTATAACCCAATTGTACGGCTTTGATGCGGAAATAACTTCCGTCTTCCACATAAAAAGAGTTGGGTGTGCGTTGGTCGCCGGCAGTTACCATTACCGAAGGGTATTCGGTAGAAGAACCTTCTTCGTACCAACGATTTTCGTAAAAATCATTGTCGTAATTGCGCGTTGTACTCATTAAAACGCGGTTTTCGTTAAAAATTTTGTTTCCATGAACACCTTGCAAGAACACATTGAAATCGAACGATTTATAATTCAAACCTAAATTAAAACCATAAATTACGGGAGGATTTGGATTTCCGATGGCGGTGCGGTCTTTGGCGTCAATGATGCCGTTTCCGTCAATGTCTTCAAAAATTAAATGTCCGGGCATGGTATTTTGCAAATGCGGTTTGCTGTCTATTTCTGCTTGGTTTTGGAATACGCCAATGGCATGGTAACCATAAAATTCGCCAATTGGATGTCCTACTTGTGTGCGCGTAAGAGGGGTAATGTTGTCGGTGGCATCGCCTTGGTCAAAAAAGCTCGCACCTGCGGCATTGATAGCGGTAACTTCGTTTTGGTTGTAAGTAAAATTGAAATCGACATTGTATCCGAAATCTCCTTTTTTATCGTTCCACGAAAGTGTCAATTCAATACCACGGTTCAAAATATCGGCATAATTTCCCCAAACACCGCTCGAATTTAATCCGGTGCTTCCCAAAGCTGTGGTTGCAAAGATTGCATTGGTAGTGAGCTTGTTGTACCAATCGAAGCTTACGCCTAATTTGTCGTTGAGTAAATGAGCATCAAAACCAATGTTTGTTTCATTAACCACTTCCCATTGAAGGTCGGGATTGAATGATTTTGAAATGGTTACGGCAGGCGAAACCAAACCTGTTCCGCCGTTTTGGTCGGGTCCGAAAATAACCGGAGAACCGCCCGAAGTAGTTAATTGATAAAGGTTTGAAGGAATATTGTCGTTTCCGAGAAGTCCCCAACCTACTCTTAATTTTAAGAAATTGATGGCAGAAATATTTTTGATAAAACTCTCTTCGCTTGCTACCCAACCTAAACCTACGGAAGGGAAATAACCCCAGCGATTGGTTTCGGGAAATATTGAAGAACCATCGGCACGCATGGTAACGTTGAGCAAATATTTATGTTTGAAATCGTAATTCAATCGTCCCATGTAACCGATTTGCACTTTACGGCTTCCTCCATCGTCGGCTTTAACGGCGTAACCTGTTCCTTTTCCGATAGTTAAAAACAAGAAACTTTGACTTATTTCAGGTAAATCGACAATATTATCGGCTGTAGCCGAAAGATAATCGGTGGTTTGTTCACGATAGGAATATCCAGCCATCGCTTTTATATTGTGTATTTGGTTCAAATTCAATTCGTAAGTTAAAATATTGTCCCATGAGGTATTCAAATTATTACTGGTCGATTTGGTTATGGTATTGTAAGAACTTTTTTGATTTGGGCTTACTTCATATTTTGGAGTAAAATAAACTCCTTTTCCATACGAAGGATTAAAACCAAGCGTAGTTCTGAAATTCAAACCTTTAATAATATTCCAATCTACAAAGAAATTGGTTATGGCATTGACTTTATTAGACCAAGCATTGTAGTAAAATAAAGTAGCCGCAGGATTTCTGGAAGTAGCATCGGGTGGAATGAAACCATCGATGCTCATGGGGTTGCTAAAAGTACCGTCTTCGTTGTAAGGAGTTAGGAAAGGCAAAGCACGATAAGCATCTAAAAGCGTATTTCCGGCTGCCGGAGTGGCGCGAGTAGTAGAAAGAACAAGGCTCATTCCGGCTGTCAAGGCTTTATTAATGTGGAAGTCGTAATTTGCACGAACGCTGTAACGTTCGTATTCATCGCCTTTTATCAAACCATCGTCTCTGAGGTGGTTTACACCAAAATTAAAAGTCGATTTATCGGTACCGCCTTGAATGTTAATGTCTTCGCTGTGAGTAACGGTCGAACTCATTACTTCTTCAAACCAATTGGTTTGGGTGGTGTATTTTGTGGGGTCGATTTTGTTGGCGGGCGTTCCGGCAAAGTCCATGCGTTCGTTATACATGGTTACGTAGGCATCGGTACTTGCCATTTCCAAGAGATGCGAAACATTTTTTATACCTACATACGAATTGAAAAATACATTGATTTTACCACTTTGGCTACCTTTTTTGGTTGTAACCAAAATGACACCATTGGCAGCCCTAACGCCATAAATAGCCGAAGCCGAAGCATCGCGCAATACCGAAAAACTTTCAATGTCATTGGGTCCTAAATAATTGATATTGTCCACTATCATACCATCAACTACGTACAAAGGGCTTGAATTGTAAATACTTCCCGTACCGCGAATGCGAATGGAAGGCGAGCTGCCGGGCGCACCATTGCTCACTACTTGCACACCCGCCATTCTGCCCTGCAAAGCCGAAGCCGCATTAGAAACAGTTTGATTGGAAATAACTTTCTCATCAATGGTAGAAATGGAACTGGTTAAGTCTTTCCGTTTTTGAGTACCGTAACCCACAACCACTACCTCATCGAGATTTTTTACATCTTCGGTTAAAAATATTTCAACAGAAGTCTTACCATTCAAACTCACTGTTTGCGTTTGATAACCAATGAATGAGAAAATTAATACGGCATTTTCATTTTCTACACCCAACGAAAAATTACCATCGCCATCAGTCATTACACCATTGGAAGTGCCTTGTTCTAAAACATTTACACCCGGAAGCGATTCGCCGGTTTTTACATCTTTCACATAGCCCGATACCAAAATTTGCTTTTGATGCGTTAAACGCGAAAGTGCAAGTTTGTTTTCGCGGCTGGTAAGTACTATTTGTTTGTCGAGAACCGTATAAACGACACTGCCGTCTGTAAATAGCTCATTTAAAATCTCTTCTATTTTTCTACTTTTGGCTTTGATGTTTACTTTTCGTTCTACATCAACCAATTTACTGTTGTAGAGAAACAAAAATTCGCTGTTGGCTTCTATTTCGGCTAAAATATTTTTTACCGAAGTATTGCTCATGTTGAGGTTTATACGAGTACTTTGAGCGTATCCGCTATGGGCAAAAAGCGTGGTAGCCGATACAAACATGATGAGTAAGGTAAGTTTCATAGTCATCAGTAATTTTTTTAACAGGGCATAATTTTGCCACCGATGCGTTACAATTAAATTTTTTTTCATAAATTTGCATTCTAATTTTAGTTAAACCACTAAGTTAGTTAGGCTTTTCTTTTTTCATATAAAAAAATAGAGCCTTTTTTGCCGAAACGGATATTCCCGTATCTGTTTCGGTTTTTTTTTATAATTATAAATCAATGTCGCCAAAGTTAAGCGTTAAACTCGGTCAGACCGGACAAGCCGGTCAGACCGTAGTCCTTGCCGTCCGACCGGCTTGTCCTCATCTGACGGCTTTTCGTATTTTCTTAACTTTGGCGACATTGAATTATAAATTTTAAAATTTCACCTCTTTTTTTAAAAAAATTATTTCTTTTTTATAAGAAAAATTTTTTCTTTTGAAAATTCGCCATTGGGCATTTTTTTTGCTTTTTCAATTTCAAAATCAATGGGCGCAGAGAGTTTTAGAAGCCTCAGAACACGCTCCAGACTTTCTTTTTTGAAGGTAGCCGTATAAATGTAATCGCTGAGTTCTTTGTCTTTGATTACAATTTCCACGTCAAACCATCTGCCTAAGCGTTTGGCAACTTCGTGCATGGGGTCGTCTTTAAAAATCAAACTTCCATAACGCCAAGTGATGTATTTGTCCACAGTAACTTTGCTGCGAGTCATTTTTTTGTCCTTTTTACCAAAATTCCATTTTTCATTGGGGCGAACCACGCCGTAAAATACCGTTTTTTTTCGCTCCAGCGTGCTGAGTTTTATTTTTCCTTCTTCCAAAATGACTTCTATGTCTTTTTCTTTTTCATAGTTGGTTACATTAAATTGTGTACCCAAAACTTCTATGTTCAACTTGCCCGCTTTTACTACAAAAGGCTTTTTTGTATCTTTGGCAACATCAAAATAAGCCTCGCCGCAAAGGGTTACTTCTCTTTTGTTTTTTCCAAAATGAATAGGAAATTCGATGCTCGAACCCGAATTGAGCCAAACTTTGGTGCCATCGGTTAAGGTAAATTCCGAAATAGAGCCTTGGCGCGAATAAATCTTCTGCATTGCGCTTTGATTAATCTTTTTTTCCAAATTCAAATTATTCTGATACAAAAAAAGACTTCCCAAAAGCAAAGGAAACATCAAAACGGCGGCTATACGAACTAAATAATAATAAATATTTTGGTTTTTCTTTTGGCGCAAGCGAAAATGAATTTTTTCGAGTGCCTCAAAAGAATTGAACCTTTCCATTTCCGTTAAATGTGGAAGTGCTTCCCAAGTGAATTGCAACTCCTTAAACCACTGCTCGTTCTGTGCCGATTCCTTGCGCCAAGCATCAACTTCCTTGCACTGGCTTTCGCTCAATTCGTTTGAAAAATAAGCCACTATTAAATTCTCTATTTTTTCAAAATTTTCCATTTTAACCTTATTTATAGTTATGACGATTTGCGTTTATAAAACACATAGATAAAAATTATTTTTTTTTAAAATTATGAATTTTTAATATTTTTTTTAGGGCTTAAAAAAAATGGATAATGATTTCTATTCTTCAAACGGTTCTAATTTAAGTTTTCCTTTTTTATGTAATTGCCTTGAAATTAGAACTTTTCCAAGATTTAAAAAAACTCTGGCTAAGTGAGTGTTTGAAATACAAAAGTTCGTTTTCTGTAGCAAAAACAAGAAGTGTTTATGCCATAAGCTGTAAAAATATCTAAAAAAGTAGCCAAACTACCCAAAAAAAGAGTGCAAGTTCGCAAAAAAGCAGTCGGGGTGGATTTTTAATCAGGTGAATTATAAATTTTCTCGCAAAGGCGCAAAGTTTTTTTTTATAAGTTTTCACGCAAAGACGCAAAAGTTTATTTATTAAAATCTAAACTTTTGCGTCTTACGTGATTTTTTATTTTTTTATTTTGAAGAATTTGATTTACAAACCTATATTATTTTATTGAAAATGGCTATACTTTCGCCACAAAATTTATAAAATTATCTCTGTTTATCACATCAAATTCGTGTTCGGGATAAGTGTTTGCAAAGGTTTTTGATAAACGGGCTTTTCTCCGTTTACTCCACCTAAATTCGTAGCAAAAAAGTTTGCCGGAATGTTCCTCAATGTAGTCAAGATTTTGCTTTTGGGTGGTTCGCCAAAAATACCGATTGCAATCCAATTCGTTGTATTTCAAATATTTCAACCGTTCGCTCATCACAAAGTTTTCCCACAATGCGTCCTTATCTTGTCTTGATTCCATGGGATTGAAATTTGAAATAAGTGCATTTCGTATGCCTGTGTCGTAGAAGTAAATCTTGCGGTAGGTATTGATTTCGCTTATCAAATTGCGACTAAAAGGCTTTAAATGAAAAATAATAAATGCTTTTTCGAGCATATTGATATAGGTTGCAACCGTTTTGGCATCAACTTCCAGCAAACGGGATAATTTACTGAGTGAAATTTTGCTACCTACTTGAAAAGCAAGAGCTTGTAATAGTTTTCTAATAACATCCGAATTTTTTATTTTATCGCTCTGCAAAAGGTCTTGGTACAAATTACTCTCCGAAAGTTGGAGCAGTATATTTTTTTCTATGCCCAAATTCATTATCACTTCGGGATACATTCCGTAAATAATTCGGTTTTCTAATTGCTGCTGAATTTTCAAATAGTCCGAAAACTGGCTAAATTCCTGCCAACTAATTGGATAGAGCTTACATTCTAATTTTCTGTCCGCTGGCAGTTCGTTTAATTCGTTTGCCAATTCTAAATCCAACGAACTACTCACAAGTATTTGAACGTCTTGCATTTGCTCAATAATTATTTTGAGCGTAAGACCAATGTTCTTTATTCGGTCAGCTTCATCTATCAAAACAATTTTATGACTACCAATTAATTGTTTCAATTCTAAGATATTAGCATTTTCAAATTTTGCTCTCACGTCAGGCTCCTCTGCGTTGAATAAAATGTAACTTCCCAAAGTTTCGGAAATTTCTTTCAAAAGGGTTGTCTTTCCAATTTGTCGTGGTCCCAGCAAAATGATTGCTTTGTCTAAACGATTTAATATCAAATTTTTAAGCTGTCTTACTATCATAAAACCTTATTTTTTTAAATATTGTAATCGGCAAAAATAATAATTTTTTACGGAATGCAATGCTCAAAATTATGTTTTTAAAAAAAATTTAGCATTTTCTTCGCTTTGCATTTTGCAAAACCACAAATCCGGTTGGGGGTATTCAACGCCTTGCATATTTATTAAATTCATAACTCTAAAATTATTTCAAATCTATTTTGATAATTTTCTGTACTGCTGGGATGGTGATTAAAATGACCATAGTAATCGTAAATAAATAACATTTACAAATTAGAAAAAATATTTTATTTTTG
>DYNA01000147.1 GCA_020721325.1 Paludibacter propionicigenes | reverse complement strand
AAATATAAAAAACAATCAGATAGTCAAGTAGTTATAAGTTCGTAAAGTAGAAGTAGTTTCATGGCTCAAACCATTGTTTTTGATACCAAAGAGCATAACTTTCTGATTTTTGGATAACCTTATTTTTTTATTTCAGTTTTAAAAAAGTGTTATTTAATTATAGCTGTAAAAGGATATTTTTAAATTCGTCAAAAGAATTTTCCATGGAAATGGAAAGTTTTTCTTTCGATAAACTCATTTGTAAGGGATTAGGAATATTTATTTTTTGAGAAATTGTATCTTCTACCGTTTCAAAAAATTTTGCCGGATGAGCCGTTTCTAAAAAAATACCTATGGCTTCGTTGTTTTTTAAATATTCTTTTAGTCCACTATAAGCTACTGCTCCGTGCGGGTCGAGTATGTAACCGGTATTTTTATAAACTTGAAGCATGTTTTTTCGAGTTTCATCGTCAGAAAAGGTAAATCCAACGATATTTTTTCGAATTTCAGCCCAAGAATGATTGAAAATTTCCAAAATTCGTGCAAAATTACTCGGATTTCCTACGTCCATAGCATTTGAAATGGTAGAAATAGAACTTTTGGGTTCAAAAATTCCGGTTTCGATGTAATTTGGAACGATATTGTTCACATTTGAAGCTGCAATAAATTGAGAAATAGGCAAGCCCGAAGCTTTTGCAAAAAGTCCTGCAGTTAAATTGCCGTAATTTCCGCTCGGTACTGAAAAAACAATGGGTTTGGTTTTATCTTTTAATTTTGCGAAAGCATAAAAATAATACACCGCTTGAGGCAGAAAACGTGCTACATTGATGGAATTTGCCGACGATAAGTTGAGTTTTGAGTTCAATTCGTTATCCAAAAATGCCTCTTTTACCAAACGCTGACAGTCGTCGAAAGTGCCATCAATTTCGAGTGCAATAATATTTTTCCCAAGTGTTGTAAATTGTTTTTCTTGAATATTGCTTACCATTCCTTTTGGGTAAAGTACCACAACCTCAACACCTTTAACATTGAAAAAACCATTTGCAACGGCACTGCCCGTGTCTCCCGAAGTTGCAACTAAAACGGTAATTTTTTTGTCTTTGCCCGAAAATTTAGCTAAAAATCGCGCCATTATTCTCGCTCCCACATCTTTAAAAGCTAAAGTTGGACCGTGATACAATTCCAAAGCATAAATATTTGGTTCAATTTCTAATAACGGAATATCAAAATTTAAAGCTTCTTCAACTATTTGTTTTATTTCTTTATCAGAAAGTACATTTCCGACATAATTTTTTAGAAAATGAAAGGCTATTTCGCTCATTTCCATTTCGTCAAGTTCTTTAAAAAAATAATCCGGCAATTTTGGAATTTCTAACGGAAAGAATAAGCCTTTATCGTCGGCTAAACCTTTAATTACGGCTTCTTTAAAATCAACGATTGCCGATTGATTATTTGTACTTTTGTAGTTCATATTTTTTTGTTCTATTTTTTTTATTGTTATAAAAAAATATCATTTTATTCATTGTTATTTCTAATTATTCTACAGCCTTGCGAAGCTACTTTTGAAATGTGAATATCGAAATCTATTTGGGTCTGACTGTAAACCATTTGCATAGCTTTTGCAGCTTTTTCGGCAGTTTCTTTGCCTTTGCTTAGCGCAAAAATAGAAGGACCTGAACCCGAAATCCCACTTCCGAGCGTACCGGCTTCGGCTAAAGCTTTCTTAACTTCATAAAAAAGTGGTATAAAAACCGAACGAATTGGCTCTATGATTACATCTTCCAAAGAACGACTAAGTAATTCATAATCAGAAGTATGCAAGGCGGAAATTAATCCGGCTATATTTCCCCATTGTTTGATAGCGGTTTTAAGTTCCAAATCTTTTTTCAATATTTTTCTCGAATCGGAAGTTTTTACTTCTATTTGTGGGTGTAAAATAGTAACATACAATTCATTAGGTACATTAATTTTTACTACGTCGAGTGGTTCGTAACTTCTAACTAATGCAAAACCTCCCGTAATTGCAGGGGCTACATTGTCGGCGTGAGCAGTACCGGAAGCCAATTTCTCGCCCAGCATTGCAAATTTGATAAGTTCGGTGGTGTTAAAACGATTTTCGAGCAATAAATTCATGCCAAAAGCAGCACCGGCAGCACTTGCAGCACTCGAACCAATGCCACTTCCGGGTTTTATGCGCTTATCAATTTCTATTTCAACTCCAAAGTCCACTTTTGTCTGTTCCAACATGGCTAAAGCGACCACTCCGGCAACATTTTTTTCCGGTTCGGTTGGCAAATTGCTGTTGCCAAGCATTTTTATTTGTATGCCTTTTTGGTTTGTTTTCACAAAATTCATTCTATCGCCCGTTTCTTCCAAAGGAAATCCCAAAACATCGAAAGCACATGAAACATTTGCAACGGTAGCCGGCGCAAAAATTGTTATTCTATCCATAATCACTTTTTTAAATTATTAATTATCAATTATAGATTTTATTAATAATTAATTATTTTTATTTTTTTAATTAAATACCGAATTAATTAACAATTAAAAATTAATAATTGATAATTAAATTTAGTTGTTGGCAAGCATCATAATATCGGCAAAAACACCCGAAGCCGTAACGGCAGCTCCCGCTCCTGCACCTTTAATAACCATTGGTTGTTCGGGGTAACGATTGGAATAAATCAAAACAATATTGTCTTTACCGTCAAGATGATAATAAGCGTCTGTTTTGGAGGCTTCTACCAAGCCTACTTGTGCTTGCCCCTTATTAAATTCGGCTACAAACCGCAATTTATTGCCTTTTTCTTCAGCTTGCTTGCGCAAATTGTCAAAAAAAGCGTTGTTTTCTTTTACAGCATTCAAAAAAGCATCTATCGAAGGTTGATTCATAATGTTTTCAGGTATAAATGAATTGATTTTTATATCACTCATTTGCAGTTTGCAACCACTTTCTCGTGCTAAAATTAAAATTTTTCGCGCTACATCGGTTCCGCTTAAATCAATGCGGGGGTCGGGTTCGGTGTAACCTTGCTCCATGGCTTGTTTTACAACATCGTAAAAAGTTGTTCCTTCAACAAAATTATTTGAAATAAAATTTAAACTTCCTGATAAAACTGCTTGAATGCGATTGATTTTATCGCCGCTTTTTACCATATCTTGAATGGTTTTTAAAATCGGCAAACCCGCGCCAACATTGGTTTCGTAGAGAAAACGAACATTTTTCTTTTTGGCTAAATTATTCAAATTCAAATAATTTTGGTAATCAGAAGAAGCGGCAATTTTATTAGAGCAAACTACCGAAATACTATTTTCCAAAATACTTTCGTAAAGAGAAGCTATTTCGGAATTGGCTGTATTGTCGATAAATACTGCGTTTCGTATGTTTTTTTCTTTCATTTTGGCTACAAATAATTCTTTATTCATGGTTTCGCCTTGAGCTAAATCGTTTTCCCATGTGTCCAAATCTATCTGATTATCAGCAAATAACATTTTTTTTGAATTTGCCAAAGCCATTATTTTTATTTCTACTTTGTGTTGGTCTTTTAAAAAATGGTATTGATTTTTTATTTGCGAAAGCAAGGTACGTCCTACATTGCCAACGCCCACTATGAAAAGGTGTATTTTTCGGGTTTTTGATAAAAAAAATCGTTCGTGCAAAACGTTTAGAGCTTTTTTAACATCTTTTCGACTTATTACAATCGAAATGTTGCGTTCGGTAGAACCTTGTGCAATGGCTCGAACGTTTATACCGTTCTTTCCCAGAGCGTTAAAAGCTTTTCCACTCAAACCGACTGCCGATTTCATATTGTCGCCAACCAAAGCGACTATGGATAAGTTGTTCTCTACATGCACTTTATCAATTTTTTGGAGATTGATTTCGGCTTCAAATTCATTTTCAATCGATTCGATGGCTTTTTCCACTTCTTTTTCTTCAATACCCAATGAAATGGTATGTTCCGAAGAGGCTTGGGTAATGAAAATAACGTTTACTTTGGCACGCGAAAGTGCTGAAAATAAACGCGATGCAATTCCTGTAACGCCCACCATACTTCCACCGGTAAGGGTTAAAAGCGCAATGTCTTTGATGCGCGAAAGCCCTTTTACGGGATTTTCGCTGCTAATTTCTTCTTTGCTAATGAGCGTTCCTTTTTCGTTTGGGGCAAATGTATTTTTTATTAAAATAGGAATTCCTTTGTTCAAAACCGGCTGAATTGTAGGCGGATAAATAACTTTTGCTCCAAAATGAGAAAGTTCCATGGCTTCTTCATACGACATCTGTTCCAAAGGAAAGGCATTGCTTACCAAATTGGGGTCGGCGGTCATTACACCGCTTACATCTGTCCAAATTTCAAGTACATCAACGTTTAGGGCGGCAGCAATTATGGCAGCCGTATAATCCGAGCCTCCTCGCCCCAGAGTGGTCATGCGCTTGCGCATAGAGGACGCTATAAAGCCCGAAACCACCATGTTTGAGGTGTTTTTGGCTACCAATTCGTTGATTTTTATATTGGTTTGTTCAAAATTGACTTTCGCATTGCCAAAACTTTCGTCAGTTACAATAATTTCGCGCGAATCGACTAATAGAGTATTCACTTTTTTGTATAAAAAGGCTTCTGAAATAATTAAACTGGATAATCTTTCGCCAAATCCAAGAAGATAATCGCGCGTTTTGGGAGAAATATCGTTGAGTAAATAAATTCCATGACAAATATCTTCTAACTCATTTAAAATGAACTTGATGTTACCTTTTACGGCACCTTGCTTTTCGAGAGGAAGAAGTTGATTTACAGCCGTTAAATGCCTTAATTCTATTTCTGAAATGATGGATTTGTATTGAATATTTCCTTCGCAAGCCCAATCGCCGCATTGAATTAAGGTATCGGTAATGCCGCCCATAGCCGAAACTACTGTTATAATTTGCTCATTTTGAGCTTTTTGTTTGACTATTTCTACTACTTTCATTATGTTTTCGGCATTAGCTACCGAAGTGCCGCCAAATTTTAATACTCGCATATTTTTATTTATTTTTTTATTAGAAAATTGAATAGATGTACTTATTTTTTATTATAAAATATTTTTTTATGAAAATAAAAGAATGAAAAATATAAAAAAAGGAAAATAAGAAAAAACCAACCGATTGAAAATTAATAGCTACCCCCAAGGGGTAATGGTGATAATGGAAAGAATATTGAGGTTAAAATGCAATGAACCAAGCTTTTGTATAAAAAAAAACTTAGTTATAAAACTTTCTGAATGTGATAAATATAGATACAATAAATACATTTTTATTATAATTTATTGGCTTTTTAGAATTTATTTTTTCTTGTATTTCTTAAAATTTAAAAAAAATAACTAAAATGATTTAATAACTTTCAAATTGTTATAAAAACAGTTTTTTTTACATTAATTTTTTTGTAAAACTAAACAAAAAATAATACAATGCAAATAGAATATTTTTTAAAGTTTTTAGAAAAAGATTTCTTTTTCATGTTTAACATCTGTATTGTTTTGTAAATTAAGATTTTGATTTGTTTGTTATGCGTTTTAGAATTAACTATTTTTTAACATTAATTTAAAAAATTTCAGTTTAAATTTTTATTTTTTATGGAAAAAAACAAAAAAAATCAATTATAACTTGCTAAGTTTAGAAATTTTTTGTCTTTATTTTGTTTATTTTTACGTAATATTATTTTTAAACTTTAGACTTTTGAAAAAAAATGATTTTTTAAGTATTTGTTTTTGTGTTAATTACATCTTTTTTTATATTTTTACAACAAAAGTTTTCAAGTTTATTTTCAAATTCAATTTTTTTTGTATTTTTGAATTTGTATTTTATCATACACATTTTTTATATGAAAATCTAACTTTCTAAACTTAAAAAACGATGAAAAAAAACATTCTATTTGTTCTATTTTTATTCCTAATTAGTGGCTTAAATGCTCAAACCAATGAAAATTTATTGCAAATTTTACACAATAATTATTCCAGCCAACAAGCTTGGGTTGAAACGCAATTGGCTCAGATGAGCAACCAAGAAAAATTCGGGCTTTATTTTATTCTCGATGGCAGAAAAAATACAATCAGTAAAAATATAGAAATGTTAAAAGAAAACAAACCGGCAGGTTTGCTTACAAATATTAAATCGCTCGAAACTTTTGCTAAAGATGTAAACCTTTGTAACAGCCTGAGTGCAGGCAGTTTAATAGCCATAGATGCAGGTCAAAAAATTGGTTTGCCATCGACTGATGCTTTGGTTTATCCTGATTTTGAAACCGTTGGAGCTGTAAAATCGCTCAGTTCATTGATTGAAACCGGAAACGATTTAGCCGAGCAAATGAGCCGAATTGGTGCGGATATTTTGTTTACTGACAATACACATGTATCTAAATATGATGTAGTTACACAAAAAATGGAGTCTTTTCAAAAAGGACTTTGGTTTAAAAATAGATTTATGCTTTTTTACCAAAATCAAATTTCTATTTCTTCGCGCTATTTAACGGCAAAAGATTTAAAAGAAAAAACCGATTTATTTTTTGTAACAGACAATTTGACCGATGCCGTGGAAAAGGTTAAATCGGCATTTAATTTCGGTCAAATTACTCAAGCCGATTTGGATAAACAAGCGCGTTTGGCTTTGCAAGTAAAGCATAAAACGAAAGTTTTTGAAAAAAGCGAAATCAATTTAAAACTCATTAAAGAAGACATCAATCAAAGAAAATTTAAACATCGAATCAACGAATTGTATGCTAATGCCATGACTTTAGTGCGCAATCCCGACCATTTTATTCCACTTTTAGTGGAAGAAACGGAGCGTTTGAAAATAGCTTGTATTGCTTTTGGCGATACTTCCGTAACGGCTTTTCAAAAAAAAGTAAAACGGTATTGTGAACCTAAAATTTATTCGTTTTCCGAAAATGATTCCATAGAACAATTTTATGCAATTGAAACAGAATTAGACAAGTTTGATGCCGTATTTTTTGAAGTCTATCCGCTCGAAAACGGGCAGGAATTGCCAAAATCATGGGGCATGTTTATTGAAAAAATAAATCATATTTTGCCCATAGTGGTAACTATTTTCGGTAAACCGGAATATTTGCAACAGCTCAAACGTTTGCCAAGTTACAAAACGGTGATACTTACTTATCAAAACAATTCTACAACCGGAGAAGCGGCTGCTGAGATAATTTTTGGTGAAAAACCTTCTACCGGAACGTTGGCTTACACAGCCGGATTTCCTTATAATGCAAATGATAGCAAAGAATTAATCAACACAAAACGGTTTGTTCCAAAAACCGCAAAACTTAATCCAAAATACGAACTTAGAGCAGCTTGGGTAGCAACGGTAATGAACATTGATTTCCCTTCAAAAGCGGGACTTTCATCGGGCGAATTGCAATTGGAAATAACAAAAATGCTCGATATGCACCAAAGAAACAATATAAATGCCATTATTTTTCAGGTAAGTCCTTCGGCAGATGCGTTTTATCCTTCTAAAATTTTGCCTTGGAGCCAATGGTTGATGGGAAAATCGGGTGATGCGCCCAATTCGGATTTTGACCCTGTGGCATTTTTAGTTGATGAATGCCACAAGCGCAACATCGAATTTCACGCATGGTTCAATCCCTATCGAGTGAAAGTAAAATTGGAAACCACCATGTCTATTCATCACGCCAGCAACAGGCATAAAGACCTGATGCTCACGTATGGTAACAAAATGTATTTTGACCCGGGCTACGAAAAAACTCGTCAAATTGTTACTGCTGCCGTCATGGAACTTGTTCATAAATACGACGTTGACGGTGTTCACTTCGACGATTATTTTTATCCGTACAAAATTGCCGGCGAAGAATTTCCCGATACCCTTTCCTTTGAAACCGAAGCCCGTGGTTTTGCCAAAAATCAAAAAGAAGACTGGAGGCGTGAAAATGTAGATTTAAT
This sequence comes from Paludibacter propionicigenes, assembly GCA_020721325.1. Lineage (GTDB taxonomy): Bacteria > Bacteroidota > Bacteroidia > Bacteroidales > JAIFNL01 > JAIFNL01. Next base: position 2,634 of record DYNA01000147.1, on the reverse strand, counting down.
TATCGAAATGCTTCACGACAGCATCAAAGCAGCTAAACCTTGGATTAAATTCGGAATTAGTCCTTTTGGCGTTTGGCGAAACAGAACTGAAGATGCTTCCGGTTCTGATACCAAAGCCGGTGTTACCAATTACGACGATCTTTACGCCGATGTAATGCTTTGGTTACAAAAGGGTTGGATAGATTACATAATGCCACAAGTTTACTGGGAAAGAGGCAAGCAAAATGCCGATTTTGATAAAATAGTGGATTGGTGGTCGAAAAACAATTATGAAAAACCGGTTTATATTGGGCATGGAATTTACAAAACCGATAAAAACTCTACCACAGAAGCATGGCGCAATGTAAGTGAGATTCCATCTCAAATTCAATTAGTTAGAACCTATCCCGAAATAAATGGTTCGGCTTTTTTTACAACCAATACTTTCGTAGAAAATCCAATGAGTGTGGTAGATATTATAAAGCAAGAACTCTATAAATACAGAGCTTTGCCGCCAACCATGCCACTCATTGACAATCAAAAACCAGAAATACCGCAAAATTTAATTGCTAAAAAAATTAAAAAGAAGAAAATGATGTTACTTACTTGGCAAAATACTTCAACAACAGAAGAAATGGACAAAGTAAAATATTACATGATTTATAAATTTGACGGCAAAACAATAGGTGATATTTCGCGACCTGAAAATTTCTTTTTGCTTACGCAAAAAAATGAATTGGAAGTACCTGTGGTTAATAAATTTTTTAAAAGAACAGAAGTTACTTACATTATTACCGCATTTGACCGAATGCATAACGAAAGTGAACCGGCAATTATTATTTTAAAATTGTAATAATTAGTAATAGCTAAAAATACTAATTTTGAAAAAAGTTATCATTATTTATGAAAAGAAAAAATAATATAATACCTTTTAATAATGATAACTTTTTTTTAATAAGTATAAAATAATAGTATAATTTAATAATTTTCTATTCTAATTTATTAAAAAATTGTATATTTAAGTTCTTTTTTTTATTTTTATATACATATTTATCTAAAGGATTAAATAAAAATTTAAAAAAAACTTCAAAAAAAACAAAAATAAAACATATTTTTGCTGAAAATTATAATTTAACTCATTCAAATTTATTTCTACAATTAAAATAAAATAATGCTTAAATTTTTTAAATCTCTATATATCAGGCATTTTTTCTTTTACATCTGGATAGGAGTAATCTTTCTATTTGTAATAAGTTTTTTCTTTCCATTTATTTTAGCTTTTGCAAAAGCTTTATTTTGGGTACTTTGGGCAATTATTTTTATCGATTTTTTACTCCTTTACAACGCTCCCGCTAAGGCAATTATAGCAAAACGTGAAACGCCCGAAAAACTTTCAAACGGCGATGAAAATAAAATTACAATTTTTTTTAAAAATAATTATCGTATAAAAATTAATATAAAAATAATTGATGAAATACCGTTTCAATTTCAAGTAAGAGATTTTGAAATTAACTCGGAAATAGCTTCTGAACAAGAAAAAAATTTTAGCTATCAGCTCAAACCCACACAAAGAGGAGAATACAGTTTTGGTAACTTAAATATTTATGTATCAAGTATTTTTGGATTAATTTCACGCAAGTATGTTTTCGACCGCAACCTTCTTGTACCGGTTTATCCCTCATTTATTCAAATGCGAAAATACGAATTAATGGCTATTTCAAACAGATTAACGGAAGTGGGCATAAAAAAAATTCGCAAAATAGCCAATAACAATGAATTTGAGCAAATTAAAGACTATATAAAAGGAGACGATTATAGAACGATTAATTGGAAAGCAACAGCGCGAAAGCAACAATTAATGGTCAATCAATATCAAGATGAAAAGTCGCAACAGGTTTATTCTCTGATAGATATGAGTCGGAATATGAAAATGCCATTTGAATCAATGACTTTGTTGGATTATGCCATAAACGCCAGTTTGGTAATTTCAAATATTGCCATGCTCAAGCACGACAAAGCCGGATTGATAACTTATTCTAATTCAATACATTCATATCTTCCAGCCGACAGAAGCAAAAAGCAATTGCTCAATATTATGGAGCTACTTTACAAACAAACCACCGATTACAAAGAGCCTGATTTTGAGATGGTTTTTGGAACAATTTATCGAAAAATTACACATAGAAGTCTTTTATTGCTTTACACAAATTTTGAAGGTATTTCTTCAATGCGCCGTCAGTTAAAATATTTAAGTAAACTGGCAAAAAATCATTTGGTCTTAGTAATTTTCTTTGAAAATACTGAAGTAAATAAAATTTTTGAAGCAAAAGTTCAAACACTCCAAGAAGTGTATATCAAAACCATTGCTGAAAAATTTAATTTTGAAAAAAGACTAATAATAAAAGAATTAGCTCAAAACGGAGTGCATTCTATCTTAACTAAGCCCAATCAATTAACTGTTAATTTAATCAATAAATATTTGGAATTTAAAGCCCGTTCATTATTTTAAAAACAGGTAAAATCGTTCTTTATTTTATGCTAAAATTCTATTTCAGTAGAAACAAAAAAATATCTACTTAATTAAACTTTTCATCTTTGTTTATTTGATGGTGATTCAAAAAGTATGATAAAAATCAAATAAAACCAAAATTAATA
>DYNA01000146.1 GCA_020721325.1 Paludibacter propionicigenes | reverse complement strand
CAATTGACTTACCGAATTAAGAGTTCATTAAAAAAAAAATTTATCAAATACACTTTTAAACCACTTTAAACCGTTTTTTGTATAAAAAATTTTTTTTAAAATTTAAAAAAGTAAAAATGTTATGATTAGAAATGCGATAATTGCAATTTTTGTAGTGTTTTTTTTTACTACTTGCACAAGACATGTACCCAATGTTCCGATTTTAATCGATATGAATGGTTTTGAAAACGTACCAAACAGTTCGTATTTTAAAGAAGTTTTGGAACAACGACTGCGAAAATATGGATTTGAAATCACTACCGATACCCGCGCTCCGTATTATTTAAAAGTCTTTAAGTTTTACAATTACAATTATACTTTTAGAGAATCCGCCCCTTCAGACGATTGTTCTTATTCCGATTATGTGCTTACAGCTTACGAATATGGACTCGAAGTAGGGCTTTTAGACCGCGACAGAGTAGTTATTAATAAATGGGAATCGAGTAGGAGCAAGGAAGATGACATTGTGGAAAAAGAGGCATACAGCGATTGCACCGAATACAAAGTTCGTGAACCTATTTTGCAAGACGGAGCATTTTTTAGACAAAAAGCCATCGACATTGCAAAAAAATCTGCCAACATAGTGGCGAAAGAATATTAATTACTGCTTTCAAAGTTTTGATTTTTAAAGTTATCTATATGATTCAATTTGAATTATATAGATTTTTTTTTTACTTTTTTCAATGAAAAGTTTTATTTTCAATACTTTTTTATATTTTTGCTTAATTTAAAAAATGAAAAATGAAAAATATTTTTTATAATAAAACAATTTAACAAAAGAATTTTTTACAAAAAAATGAATCAGAATCCATTTGCCAATATGCCACCGGTAGTAAAGAATATATTGATTATTTGTATTTTAGCTTTTTTAGGAACTTGGGTATTAGAAAATCAATTTTCGTTGCCCGTTTCCCAAAAATTGGGGCTTGCATACATCGAGTCTTCTAATTTTGAACCGTATCAATTTATTAGCCACATTTTTATGCACGCCGATTTTACCCATTTGCTGTTTAATATGTTTGCTTTTTGGATGTTTGGACGCATTTTAGAGCAAGTTTGGGGCAGCAAACGATTTTTTATTTATTTCATCGTTACCGGATTGGGTGCCGCATTTTTGCATACTTTTGTCCAATGGTTTGAATTTATGCCTGTTAAAAATGCCGTTGTAGCTTACATTCAAAATCCTAATTTTAATGATTTTGAACGTTTGGTTACCGAATATTTTCCTTCGTATTACGACCAGATTTATGTCAAAAATCTCAAATCGTGGGAATCTTTGTCAAATGATTCGTTTTATGCCCAACAATCGATTGTTTTTGCTCAAGATTTGTTAGATTTTAAATTTTCAACCATTACAGTCGGTGCATCTGGAGCTGTTTTTGGCGTTTTGTTGGCGTTTGGTATGTTGTTTCCCAACACCGAACTGATGTTGCTCTTTCCCCCTATCCCCATAAAAGCCAAGTATTTTGTTATCGGTTATGGGGTTTTGGAATTGTATCTGGGGTTTGCCAACAATGCAGGCGACAATGTAGCCCATTTTGCCCATTTGGGGGGAATGCTTTTCGGATTTATTTTGATTAAATTTTGGAAAAAAAAATAAATTCTATGGTTAAATTGTTAAATTGTTAAATTGTTAAAATGTTAAAATGTTAAAATGTTAAAATGTTAAATTGTTAAAATGTTAAATGGTTATTTAATTTTAAAAAATCTGTTTAATCCGCGTTTGAAAATCTGCGTTATCCGCGTTCCATTCCTTAACTAAACGACATTGAATTATAAATTATAAATTTATATTTTTTCATAAAAATCATTTAACAATTTAACCATTTAACCATTTAACCATAGAAATTGAATTATAAACCTTAAATATTGATGAGAAATGGACTTTAAAAATTTGGAAATAAGAAAACGGTTGCAGTTGGGCTTCGGTTTTTTAACAATAGCTTTTATATTGGTAAGTGTTTTGTCGATAGTAAAAATGAACAATTTGGCTGATTTAACAAATCAATTGTATTTATCGCCTTACACCGTAACAAAATTAGTTATCAACATTAAAGCCGATTTGAACATTATTCGCAGCAATATGCGCGAAATTGTTTTAGCCGAATCGGCAAGCGATGTAGAGAGTTTGCGAAGTGCCAATACAAATTTGGAAACCCGAATGTTGGATAATTATAATATAGTCCAAAAACGCTTTTGGGGAGACCAAACTTTTATAACCAATTCACGCACAGCGTATATGCAATACAAAGCCGTTCGCGAAGAAGTGGGAAATTTGATGGTAAAACAAGACTCGGCAAGTAAAGCTGCGGCGCGTAACCTTTTTAAAACCAAAGGAAAAGAATCTTTTATTGCTTCCGTGCAGGCAGTTGAACAATTGGAAAATTTCGCGCTCAACAAAGCCACCGACTTTTATGAAGATGCAAAATCACAAAGAAACTCTGCTTTAACCATGAGCATTACGAGCATGATTTTAGCTTTGATTGTTATTGTTTTTCTTTCGTTGAATATTAGCAAAAGCATTACAAAACCCATAGAAGAAATTACCGATATTTCTAACAAAATGGCGCAAGGCGATTTGAATATTCAATTCAAAATTCAAGGTGAGAATGAAATTACGGATTTGATGCAATCCATGCAATCCATTGTAAATAAGTTCAAAGAAGTTATTTCTTCTATTGTACATGCTTCGGCAAATTTTGTTAATTCCAGTCACCAAATAAGTATGTCGTCTCAGCAACTTTCAAACGGTGCAAGTAGCCAAGCCTCTTCTCTCGAAGAACTTTCGGCTGCCATTGAGCAAATGACGGCGAACATCAATCAAAATACCCACAATTCTAAACAAACCGAAAAAATAGCTCAAAAAGCAAGCGATGAAATCATTAAAGGAAGTAATTCGGTGAATGAAACCGTTAATTCGATGAAAAAAATTGCCGGTAAAGTTTCCATTATCAGCGAAATTGCTTTTCAAACCAACATCTTGGCGCTCAATGCCGCCGTTGAAGCAGCAAGGGCTGGGGAGTTTGGAAAAGGTTTTGCCGTTGTGGCTGCCGAAGTGCGCAAGTTGGCTGAAAAAAGTCAGAAAGAAGCCAAAGAAATTACAGAACTCACTCAAAGAAGTGTCGAAATTGCCGTTCAAACCGGAAATTTGTTTTTAGAAATTGTTCCTACCATTCAGCATACAGCCCAGTTGGTACAAGAAATTACAGCTTCAAGTATTGAGCAAGATGCCGGAACAAAACAGATTTCTAACGCCATTGACACGTTAAATCAGATAGCCCAACAAAATGCTGCTGCTTCAGAAGAATTTGCTACCAGTTCGGAAGAGATGAATTCGCAAGCCGAACAAATGCAAGAATTGGTTGATTTTTTCAAAGTTTAATGAATTGAATAACAAAACTTTGCTAAAGTTTTATTCTTATAATTTTCATATAGAAAATTGACTATTTCGCAATTTAAAAATTGTAACTTTGACAAAGCAAACGAACTATTAAAAAAATAATTTGGTATTTTTTAAAATGAATTTTTTTAAAATAAAAATGGATATAGTAAATGATTTAAAAAACTCGTTTCGTTACGGAGGTATTTTGGCGAAATTGATTTATATTAACGTAGGCGTTTTTGTAATAGCTTGGCTAATAGATTCTTTTGCGCCAAGCATAGTCGAGTATTTTATGCTTCCGGCAGATGGTATGAAACTCTTAATGCAGCCGTGGTCGCTGTTAAGTTATATGTTTTTGCATACCGAGTTTATGCACATTTTGTTCAATATGCTTTGGCTGTATTGGTTTGGACTTATGTTTACCGCTTTTTTTAATCCCAAACAGTTGCTCAATGTTTATTTGGCAGGTGGTTTAGCAGGAGGTTTGTTTTATATTTTGGTTTTCAATTTAGTACCCGAATTGCCGGTAAAAAATTCATTGGCTTTGGGTGCATCGGCATCGGTAATGGCAGTTGTTTTGGCGGTAGCTACTTACAAACCCAAAGTAAGCATGTATTTATTGTTTTTTGGCGAAGTAAAAATCATTTACATTGCCCTTTTTGCTTTGGTTTTAGATGCCTTGTTTTTATTTTCGGGGCAAAATGTAGGCGGGCATTTAGCCCACTTGGGCGGTGCGGCTTTGGGTTGGTTTTTTGCTTACAAATACAAAGCCGGACAAAATATTTTGCTCGGATTTGAGCGATTTATGGACAGTTTTTTCAGTTTATTTGGTGTTTCGGGTTCAAATACAAAAAAAACAAAGGCTAAAATGACCGTTAATTACGGAACAAAATCCTATTCCGCTCCCCAAGCCCCTCATGAGCGACAAGCCGAAACCAGCGAAATAGCCTACAACGCTCGCAAAAAGGCACATCAAGACAAAATTGACGCTATTTTAGACAAAATTTCAAAGTCGGGATACGACAGTTTGACCAAAGAAGAAAAAGAAATTCTTTTTAACGAACGAAATAAATGAAAAAAGGCAGCAGCTTAATGCGAAAAACCATTAAACAAATCGTGGTTGGTGCGAATTTATTTTTCGTGTTTTTAATCACGCTCTCCTATTTAGCCCAAATAATCAAGCCATTACATTTGGCTTTTTTGCAAATTGTGGGTTTGGGACATTTGTACTTATTGATTGTAAACTTGGGTTTTGTTACTTTTTGGTTGATAAAAGGAAGTCGGTGGGCTTTTTTATCCCTTTTTTTTATCCTTATTGGTTTCGATAATTTGCAAAGTACTTTTCAATTCAATTTTGCCGAAACTCAAGAAAACAGCATCAAACTACTTTCCTACAATGTCCGGGCTTTTGACCGCTACAACTGGAGCAATACCAACCATGCCAAACAAAAAATGTTTGATTTTATTCAAGATGAACAACCTCAAATTATTTGTTACCAAGAATTTTTTTCGCGTCAAAAAGATGGGCTTTCCACTTTCGATACCCTTTTGCTGTTGCAAAAAGCTAAAAATCATCATCTTGCATATTATAAAGTTCCCAAAAAACTGAATTTGACCGGAGTAGCTATTTTTTCTACCTTTCCGATTGTAAAAAAAGGAAAAATTGAATACAACGGAAATATTTTTTCCATTTTTACCGATTTAAAAATCAACAACGACACCCTTAGAGTCTATAATTGCCATTTGCAATCGGTTCATTTTGGCGAAGATAACTATAATTTTATCGACAGCATAGAAGAAGCTGACCAGAAAAAAGTTTATAAAGGTGTAAAAAATATTTACGGAAAATTAATTTCCGCTTACGAAAAACGTTTGGCGCAAGCCCAATTGCTTAAAGAACACACCAATAGCTGTCCGCACCAAATTATTTTAACCGGCGATTTCAACGATGGCTCTAATTCGTATGTTTATAATTTTTTGAAAGAGAACTTGTTCGATACCTTTGAAGACAAAGCCAAAGGCTTCGGTTTCAGTTATGTACGCGGAATTTTAAAGTTTAGAATCGATTTTATTTTTCGTTCTCAAAACATTTATTCTTTAAATTTTGAAACCCGAAAATACAATTATTCAGACCATTATCCTTTGATTTATCAATTTAGTTTGTAAAAAGAATTAAAAATTCCATTATTTTTATTTCGTTATAATTTAATAGAACGTAAAACTTTAAAAACCAAAAAACTTTTTTTTGATAAAAATAAAAACCATTATTTGCTATCAACTATTTAACAATTTAGCAAATGAATGGCAAATTCAAATAAATTTTTATGCCAAAAGACGAATTAAGATATAAAATTATACTAAAAGCATCAGAGGTTTTTACTCAAAAAGGGTTTGAAAAAACCAGTATGAATAAAATAGCATCGTTAGTAAAAATGGGCAAAAGCTCGTTGTATTACTATTTTAAAAGTAAAACCGATATTTTTAAAGCGGTTGTTGAATACGAAGCCGATGATTTGAATAAAAAAATAACTCAATCCATAGAAAATGAAAACAATCCCATTGATAAAATAAGAGCTTATGTATTAACACGTTTGCATTATTTTATCGAATACAAAAATCTTTACAAAGCTTTAAAATCTGAAAATCTCGAAAACCTCGATTTTATAAAAGTTTTCAGGCAAAATTATTATCAAAACGAAATCAGTGTTTTTCAGAATATTTTAAAAAAAGGCGTTGCCGAAAAACTTTTTGCTTTGTACGATAGCGAGTTAGCTGCTACTGCCATTATTACTGCCATTAAAGGCATGGAAAGTCCACTTTTTATTAACAATTTGGATAGAAATGTTGAAACAACCGTGCGCGATGCCGTTGCCATTATTCTTTACGGAATAGTTAGAAGATAAAAAAGTCGGTATTAATTTTCAAAAAAAAGAAAAATGAACGATAAAAAGTACATGCAACGGTGCTTAGATTTAGCAAAGAATGGCTTTGGGCGGGTAGAACCCAATCCCATGGTCGGGGCGGTGATTGTGCATCAAAACAAGATAATAGGCGAGGGTTTTCATGCTCAGTATGGCAAGCCTCATGCCGAAGTGAATGCCATTGCATCGGTTCGGAACAAAGAATTGCTCAGAAATTCAACCATTTACGTGAGTTTGGAGCCGTGTTCGCACTTTGGTAAAACACCGCCTTGCGCCAGTTTGATAGTCAGTTACCAAATTCCGCGCGTGGTTATTGCAAGCAAAGACCCGTACCACGAAGTAGCCGGAAGAGGAATAGAATTGCTTCAAAAAAATGGCATTGTGGTAGAAATTGGGCTGTTAGATGCTCAAAATAGAAACCTCAACAAGCGTTTTTTTACCTTTATTGAAAAACAAAGACCTTATGTAATTTTGAAGTGGGCGCAAACTGCCGACGGTTTTATCGATTTTATTCGCACCGAAAATACTCCGATTGCTCCCAATTGGATTACTAATGATTTTGAAAATCAGCTTGTTCACAAGTGGAGAAGCACCGAAATGGCAATTATGGTGGCAACGGAAACCGTTTTAAAAGACAATCCGAGTCTGACCACTCGACATTGGTTCGGAAACTCGCCCATTCGCGTAGTTATTGACAAGGATTTAAAAATTGATAACTCGTTTAATATTTTTGACACTTCTGCTAAAACAATCATTTTCAATGCACTAAAAAATGAAATTCTGAATCATTTAGAATTTGTAGCCATTGATTTTGCACAAAGCCATCAACAAATTTTTAAAACCATACTTAAAGAGCTGTATGTTCGTAAAATACAATCGGTTATAGTAGAAGGAGGCAGCAAATTGCATCAATCGGTCATTGAATCCGATTTGTGGGACGAAGCGCGCATTTTTGTAGGCAACAAAACTTTTGGCAAGGGCATTGAAGCCGCCCAACTGCCTTTGCAACATTCTTGGCAAAAAAAATTTGACGCCAGCACCTTGTTTTTTTACCAAAAATAATTTTTTTGCCAAATTAAAAGAAGTTATACTAAAAACGGGATAAATTTTAAGATTTATTATTACGTAACTACAACTTTTCCAAAGTTTTAGAACTTTGAAAAAATTAAATAATAAACCGTTTGCAGTATAATTATTTTTGTATAAAAAAGAAAAATTCTATTTTTGCAAAAAAAATAGAAAGAAAAGAACTATTAAACTCGAAAATAGGGATAAATTGATTAAATTTGCAACTAAAGCAGCTATATGAATTACTTTGAAAAAATACGTGAACTTGCTAAAAATGTGCCTTCTACGCTTGTAGATTTTTCATTACCAAGAGATATTGCAAGAACACCAACGCAAGCATCTTCCAATTTTATAACCAACAAAGAACAAGGAGATTGGGCAGAGAATTTAATATTTAGAGCAATAAATGAAAATTCAAAAAATCTGATTGCTGTAAAATACGGAAAATCTGATGATTTAGTTGCTGGTGAAGACGGTTTTGATACATTTTATCAATCTTTTCAAGATGAATTAGATACAATTGGCAAACGACCAGATTTATTAATTTTCAAAAAAAGTGATTTTAACGAGAAATTAGGTTTAGATATTAGTAAATTAGACCATTCTATTTTAACCGAATATGTAAAAAAAGCCGTTGCAGGTATAGAAATCAGGTCAAGTGCTTTTTTAATTGAGCGTTATGAATATGCAATGCAAATACGAACTCAAAAATTCACACAAAAAGCACTTGAAATAAAAGAACTAATTTTAAGCAAATATCTTGATTTACTTGAAAATAAAGCAAGAAAAAAATACATTGATGTTTTAACAAACCTAACCGAAACAACTTTAAGTGTTTCGGATTTTAGAGTTTCAAGTTGGAGTTCATCAGAACGATTAGTTCAATTAACTGATTTGTTTAAAGAACTAAAAAAGTGTATTAAAGAAATTCAAAAACGTGATTTTTTAAGTATAACCCCAAAAGTTGAAGACATTAAAGTCGTTTACAAATGGATTGAGACTTTTAATGTTCCACATTTTTACTTCCAAGTTTTTTTCGACAAAGTTTATGGAATTTCGTTTGAACAGATATTGACCTTAATTTCAAACTCTGAAAACGAAGGCGTAGTATTTTCTGTCGAACAAGATACTAAAAATCAGAATAAAACAACAATAAAAATCAATTCTAAAACAGGTTTTCAAATTGCTTACAAAGTAGATGAACCTGAACATAAAAGCGTCAGAAAAGAAATGGAACGTGGACGACTTTTGTTTTATGTTACATTTCAAGGCGGAACGGCTTACTTGGATATTAACAATTTACGAGAGATTTTAAACCTTAAAGAATTTGATTTTTAAATGACAACAGCCACAACAAATAGTATCAACAAACCCGAAAAGGAGTATTTGCAAAAGACAGAACTTGCACATCGCAAGAAATTTGCCCAATTTTTTACGCCACCTGAAATTGCAAACTTAATGACATTATGGTTATTAGGTAATAAGAACATGCAAACAGTTTTAGAACCCGCTTTTGGACTTGGCATTTTTTCGCGGTTATTATTAAGCAAAAAACAAAATCTGCAAATAAAAGGATATGAAATTGATAATCTGATTTTTGAAACAGCAAAAAGAAATCTAAATGGAACATTAAACATTGATTTGCAACTGCAAGATTATATGTATAATGATTGGAATAACAAATATGACGGAATAATTTGCAATCCACCGTATTTTAAATTTCACGATTATGATAATAAAAACATTCTCAAAGAAATAGAAGAAAAACTATCGTTTCAATTAAATGGTTTTACAAATCTCTATACATTATTCCTTTTAAAAAGTATTTCGCAATTAAATGAAAACGGCAGAGCTGCTTATATTGTGCCATCTGAGTTTTTAAATTCTGATTACGGAAAAAATGTGAAACAATATTTAATCAATTCTAAATTATTGCGTCATATTTTAATCATTGATTTTGAAGAAAACGCTTTCGATGACGCACTTACAACAGCATCAATTTTATTATTTGCAAAAGATAATAATTTTGATAAAGTAAACTTCACAACAATAACCACGTTAAAAGACTTAGAAACATTCCAAAATATAATAATTAATTATCCAAGTTTACAAATTGACAATTCTTATGATTTGGGAAAACTTGACGCTTCGATAAAATGGAGAAGCTATTATCAAAAGCAAAACTCTTTAAAATACAAATATTTAGTTCCTTTTTCAAATTATGGCAAAGTAGTTCGTGGAATAGCAACAGGTGATAATGATTATTTTGTTTTCAATTTACATAAAGCAAAACAATATAAAATATCAGAGAAATATTTAATGCCTTGTATATCAAAATCAACAGATATTACAAAATCGTTTTTCACTCAAACAGAGTTTGATAAACTTGCTCAGGAAAACAAAAATGTTTATTTGTTTAATGCTACAAAACCAATTGATAATGAAGTAGAAAATTATATCAAAAAAGGAGAAAAAGAAAAAGTAAATGAAAAGTATTTAACGGCAAGCCGAAATCCTTGGTATTCTTTAGAAAATAGACCACCTGCACCCATTTGGGTATCAGTTTTTCACCGAAACGGAATAAAGTTTATACGAAATCTTTCAAATGTACGAAACCTTACAACATTTCATTGCATTTATTTGAATATGTTTTCAGTAGCAAAGACTGATTTGTTATTTGCCTATTTATTGACAGATACTGCACAAGAAATTTTTAACGATAATAGAAGAGAATACGGAAACGGTTTAAAAAAGTTTGAGCCAAACGATATAAACAAAGCCAAAATGGTTGATTTAGATAAACTTGACAAAATAACTGAAAATAAAATTTTAGATTTATACAAGCAATATCAAGACGAAGATTTAAATATCAAACCAAACAACGAATTATTAAAATCAATAAATAACATATTTAATAACGTTTATGCCGATTAAATGATTTAAAAAAAGTATATAATACGGTAGTCGTCATCAAATATTGATAAATCATTTTTTATTTGATTTTTCAAAAATAATATTTAAAATAAATAAAAAATAAATTTATTGGTAAAACGTTTATTCTATTTTTATGAAAAAATGTGTAAACTTGAAACTTTTGGAAAAAAGAAACGTTTCTATTTTTAAATAAAAAAACAATTATAAGCAATTTATTATCATTTTAACTACTCTACATGACATTTTTTTTGTTGGCTAAATTCTAATAATTTTACAAGTC
>DYNA01000145.1 GCA_020721325.1 Paludibacter propionicigenes | reverse complement strand
AAAAAACGTATAATCAAAAAAAAGCGAATGAAATTTGAATGGGACGAAAATAAGAACAAATCAAATCAAGAAAAACATGGGATTGATTTTAACGATGCCAAAGAAGTTTTTAGCGATGAAAACAGAACAATTTCGCAAGATAATAGAACCAATTATGGAGAAAAGCGTTGGATAACCATTGGAAAAATGTATAAAGCAATTATTGTTGTAATTTATACGATACGAAACGCTACAAGAATAATATCTGCCCGAATGGCAAACAAAAAAGAACGAGAAAAGTATAACAACGACACGAAATAAATATGAAAACAAATAAAATTTCAGTGGAACAAGCGTTAAATCTGATTAAAGAAAATACGTTTAATTCAGATTTTGAAGTAATTTTTAGCGATAATAAAATAGATGTTTTTGATGCTGTTTTGTTAGGCAAAAATGGAATTGACGTGCCGGAAGAATTAATTGATTACGATGACGAAAAAATTGATTACTCCGATATTCCGACAATAACTGATGAAGACATTGAAAGCGGAAAAATAAAATGGATACACAAAGCAGAAATTCCAATACGCAAAGAAGTCGAAGATTGGATAAAAAAAGAAAAAATTGATATAAATATTCTTCTTGCCGATTTGGTGGAAAACTTCTACAAAACGGTGAAAAATATAAGTAAAAATGCAGCTCTATAAAAAATTAGATTGAAATAGATTGAAATAGATTGATTTAGATTGATTTAGATTGAATTAGATTGGTTGGGATTGATTTTTGTTTTTTGTGTTTTTTGGGGTGTTGAAAATACGGAAATATTTTTTTATCGTATTATGTAAATAGGAACGCGGACGATGCTGAAAAACGCGGATTTTCGCGGATTTTTTTTTCGTATTTTTAATTGGAACACAGATTACACGGATTGGACTGATTTACACGGAATTTTTTATCGTAAAAATTGAAAACGTGGATTTGGAAATTGAAAATACAAATATTCCCGTTAATATTCAAAATATAGTTAATACCAGTGAATTTTAATGTTTGCTTGTTGATACACACAAAAAAAAAGCTGCCTCTTTTGAGTTGGCTTTTTTTTAATGGTTAATGTTTTAACGATTAACTATTTTTTTTTTTAAAAAAATTCATAAAACATGCGGGAAAAGCAAAATTCATTTTCCGCGCAAAATAACAGACCCGTTTTAAACTTAGGCAAAGTGAGCGTTTGTAGTATAATTTGTTAGAAATGATAACCAATCCCCAACTTCATTGACAATTCGTGCAAAGATATTTTCATTTCATCTTGATTAAAAGCAACCAAAGAATGGTTACTATACATTGGACTGATTATGAAGCGAAACTGTTTTATGTCAATTTTCAAACCGAAACCAAGTTCAAAACCCAATCCAGTTTGGTCTTCCATTGGATATAATTTATCGCGATTAAAATCTTTATCGAAAGTAAATCCGGCATTGCAAAAAAAATACTTCCAAAATGGAACATTTAAACGAATAGGGATTGAAATTAAATATAAATGGCTATAAACTTCCGGTCTCCAGGGTTCAGCGTCAAAACCTGTCGTTACATTATGGTTTGAATAACGTAATCCGGTTTCTATTGATAACTGTTTAAATACAATTCGCGAATAAATTAATTCGAAAGAATAGGAATTTTCGGGATTTTGCCAATCTCCAGTTAAAATGGGTGATTTTATATCATCTGCTTTTCCGAAATAAAAGGAAATATTATTATTTGACTGAGCAAATGAAAGAATTTCTACTAAAATAAAACTCAAAATGATTAGTAATTTTTTCATAATTTATTTTTTTAAAGTAATTATTAATTTTCAATTTGAACAAAATTTATACCTTTTTAATATTTTTAGTGAAATAAATGAAATAGAATAGACCGAATCGTTTTGTAAATTCCAGTATATCAGGCGAAAGCAAAATTATTCCGTATTCATTATTTTTTTTTAGCCACAAATGCACGAATAAACTCAAATTCAATAAATTAACAAAATATTGTTTTTGAGCATCATTTTATTGATTTTTACTGAATTATACAAATATTTAACGAACTATTGTTTTATTAAGACTAAAATTTATTTTTTTGTCTTTTCGTTTTGTTTCGTTGGCAAAGATAGAAATAAACATTATTTATTTGCATTATTAATTTGTTTTTGTCGGTTTAAAATGCTAACTTTGCGTATGAACAAAAATTCAAAAAAAAGAATATTTCACAATTGAAAACAATTATTTTAACCTTAAAAAAAAATAAAATGAAGAAAACAATCACAACATTAGCTATGTTGGCATTACTTTTTACCTTTGGCTGTGGCGCAAGCACTCAAGAAGCCAAAGAAGAAAGCGATACCACAGTTGTAACAACCCCGCAAGAAGAGGTTGTGGTTCAAGAAGTAAGCTTTGAAGAAGAAGGTGAACCGGTAGAATTGGGCGATGCCGTTTCGATAGCCGAACTTAAAAAGGCTACTTTTAGCGGCACCGAGCCTTTTTGGCGCATTACCGTTACCGACGAATATCTCAATTACGAAGACCCGAGTGGACCTTCAAAATTTTATTTTAGAAAATCTTTCGACGATGCTACTAAAATAAAACTCAAAGAAGCTTACACGGAGAAGGACAAAAAAGTAACTTTTTATGCTACTATGAATGAGGAAGTTACCTTGCATATTATGGTTACACGCCAAAAATGTTCCGATGGAATGTCGCCGGAAGAAGGCAAATACAAAATGGTTATTTTGTATAACAAAGATGCCAAGAATTATGGCTGTGGTAATCCAAAATAGTCCTATCTAAAATCCGCAAGTCATCGTGTCAATGAGTTGATAAACAGTTTATTGTTTATTAATTTGTAAATTTTTTAGCAAACCATTGATGCGATGACTTGTGTATTTAAAACTAATGATTAAATACCGCTTTTTGTGAAGAAATTAATTGTTCATTTTCAAAAACTTGGCAAATATATATTCCGTTATAAACATTCATTTGAGCTGCATTCCAACTAAATTCGACCGGAGTTTGAGCTAAAACAGTTTGCTTTTCAGAAAAAACGATTTGTCCCAGCGAGTTTGTTATTCGAAATTCATACTCGGCTTTTTGATTTGAAACGAAACGCAAATAAAGTATTTCGGTAAAAGGATTTGGAAAAACCAACAAACCGTTGCGTTTATTTATTTCGGCTACCGAGTTTGTATTGCACGTGCCGGGTAAATTCTCATCGAGCCAATTCATGCGCGTAGTGAGCCATTGCTTTAGATAATTGATTTCGTTTTCATGCGTTCCGCCTATGTATTCGTTGGGCCAAATATATGTGTTCAAAATTTTCCATTTATCGAAATTTCGTTGTATGGCACTGCCCAATTCTAAAACTTTATTGTCGATAAAATGCAGCAAAGTATCAGTATTTAGTTCGGATTGTCTAAAATCTTGCCAACGACATTTCATGTCGTTTACAAATTTTTCGTCGCTCAAAAGTCGTTCCCACCAAAAAGGAGCTGCATAAGCATTTAAGAGATAAGAAAATCCGGTAGTACTTTCCGAATCAAAATAATCGGCATTTCCAAAACCCAAGTTAAAATCCCAAACCGGTCCCATGTGAATTTTTCCGCCTTCGCTGTCTTTTTCTTTGTACAAATAGCTGCTCAAACGATAGCCATCAACGTTTTTTGAGATTTCATTTACAAATAAAAAATCCATGAAACTTTCGGGGTCAATGTAGCGAGAATATCCCTCGGTGGGGTGATTAAAGTAGGTACTTTTTAAATTGGTTTCAAAATTTAAAATAACATTTTGAATATAAGCCTTTTGCTGCTGAGTAATTAATTCGGCATCGGGGTAATCGTAAACCAAGCGCACTCGGTTCCAACCCGATGTTTCCCAGCTATCTACATCGCCTTCGTTGCGGTCGAATTTTAAAATGTAGCCTCCCGTTAATTCTACTCCCGAATTGTCGAATGGAGTCATTTCGTCAATATTTACACGATTATCGTCGGGTTTTATTTTTTCTTCAAAAACATAAACCCCAATGTATTGTTCGTTTAAAAATACTTCGGCAAAACGAGTGCGTGTGGCATAACTTCCTAAATTGTTGGCTATTTGATAGGCTAAAACATTTCTAAGCAGCGATTTATCGCTGTATGGACCATGCAAAACCCAATCGTTTTCTTTGGGTAAACCCAAAAGAGAAATATTTAGATTTTCGCCGTAAGAGTCTTGTGTTTCAAGTGAATATCCTTTTTTAGGGAAACCGCTCGAACTACTGCCTCTTACGCGGATACTTATTCGGCTGTTGTATTCATTGGGAGTATCTTCGGAGCTGTTTAAGTGGTCGGTGTAATTTATAACCGCCATTTGAGCAATTATTCGATATTCTTTTACGATGGTTTGCCCGTTGGTATTGATTTTAATAATGGGCAAATGTGTAGAAAAAGCAGATTCTTCCGAAAACCAAGATGGAGTAGGAGAGTAGAAAACGTTGTGGTCTGAAATGCCAAAAGAAAGGAAAAAATTGGACGATAAATCGGAAGAAGTCGCATTGTTGTTGTGAACTTGAATAGCTAAAACGTTTTCGCCTTGTTTCATAATTTGATTTATTTTTTCTTTAGAAATGGAAAATCGTTCGGGAGTAAGTCCTTGATAAAGAGTAGCTTCGTGCAAGTCGCTCGAAGGTGTATCAAATGCGGGTAAATTTCCGGTCATGTGGTAGCGTGCTATTTCCACTCCGTTGATGTAAGCTATAAAACCGTCATCGAAATCGGCATGAAGAATGGCTTGTGAAAGTTTTGAAATATCGGTGATGGTGAATTTTTTACGCAAAAAAACAGAAGAGACTGTTTCAATGACCGTTCCATCGTCTTCGTCACCAAAGCCAAAACCGCCTTTTGCCGTTTGCCAATTGGTTTGCGAGTAGTTTATCTCCGTCCAGCCGTCAGTTGGCTGACTTGTTCCCACAAAATAATACCAATTGTCGTTGGCAAAAATAGCTGTTTCCCAATGGTTTACTTGTCCAAAGACAGATAATATTTGTGTGAAAAATGCAAAAAAAAGTAACGATTTGTTCATGAGAATATAATTTGTAAGTTGTGTTGTTTTGTCAATTCTTAA
The DNA here is from genome assembly GCA_020721325.1 of Paludibacter propionicigenes. GTDB lineage: Bacteria > Bacteroidota > Bacteroidia > Bacteroidales > JAIFNL01 > JAIFNL01. The sequence goes on along the minus strand of DYNA01000145.1, from coordinate 5,549 downwards.
TTTTATTTTTTTTTTAGAAGGCTTAAAATATATTTTCAACCGTTTTTTTTAAATTAAATTTTTATAATGTATCAAAAATGTTGATTTTTGTTTACAAAGGTGTTAGGTTTGGCAAACCTAACACGTTTATCAACGGATTTGAGCCATGACCTAAATTTTAATAAAATTATAACGAATTGAATATTAATCAGACAGTTTCTCAAAAAAAACGTCTGTTTTTTTTGTTTTTTATAAAAAAAAGAAACATTTTTTTTAAATACTCTCGTATTTACTCAGTCGAGCTTCTAAAATATTAATTTTGTGAGCCGTTTCTTCTTGCGAAGCTTTCATTTCTTCCATGTTTTGCTTGAGTTCTTCTTCTTTTTCTTGCATTTCAACGGTAAGTTGTTTGGCTTCTTCGAGTAATTGAACGGTTTGTAAGTTTCTTTTTACATTGAGAATAGTGGAGGCAATACTTTCAGAAATGGTATTAACAAACTCAATTTCAAAATCTTTGAGAATTCTGATGGAAGCAATTTCAAGCACTCCGACCACTTCGTCGTTAGAAATAAGCGGAGAAAGCAATAAGCATTTGGGTTTAATTTCGCCTAAAGCAGATTTAATTTTAATATAATTTTCGGGTATTTCGGTCAAAAAAATACTTTCTTTTTCTAAAAAAGCCGTTCCAACCAAACCCGAACCGGGTAAAACTTGTAGGTTTAAATATTTGAATTTGTCGTAAGCAAAAGCGGCAATCAGTTGGATATGAGTGATTTGTCCGCGTCTATCTTCGTGTCGCAGGTAGATGGCACCCATTTCAATTTTCATGTATTTGGCAAGTATGGAAATAATTTTATTGCTCATTTGCTCAATATGGGTTTCGGCACGCAAAATTTTTCCAATTTCTACCAATCCAATGTTTTTGAAATCGTTGATTTCTTTTTCCAGATGCTCGCGTTCTTGGGCTTTTTGGAGGTTTTCTTTCATTCGTTCAAGCGATTTTCCCAAAATGTCGTCTTGCGAAGCATTTAATTGAACATCGAAATTTCCTACGGCTATTTCTTCGGCAAAAGCCTTATTTTTTTCCAATTGTTGGCTTTGCAATACTTGAAGTATTTCGTTTTTGATGTTTTTTAAGCTGTTGCGTTTGAGCAAAAAACTTGTTCGCCAAACAATGGCTATCACGGCGTTAGTCAGAACCATGCGAATAATAAAATCTTCCCAAGTCGGCTTTTCGGCGTATAAAAAATTTTGAGCTATAAATTCAAATTTTTCTACCTCAAAAAGATTTGCAAAACTTATAAAATTGAATGCCAGTGTAAAAATGAGAATATAGAAAAAAATAAATGGATATTGATACAAAACAAGTAAAAAAAGGAAAAAATAATAAGCATTAAAAAGACCTAATTTTCCGCCACTCGCCACTACAAATGCCACAAACCACAAGAGCCACAAAAAACCAAGTCCTATTACTTTTCCATCTGAATTTTTTATAATTTGGTTCAAAATATGCAATAAAACGTAGATACTGAGCGATAAAACAACACTAAGCTCAATATGATTGTAATAAGCACCTATTACATTGGCTAAAATAAGCACAAAGAACGAACTTCTTAAAATAATCGAATGAATGTATTCGTATTTTCGTTCCAGTCCGTTTTTTAAATTCTCTTGTTTTATTTCTTCTTCTAAATCCATTAAAACAAATGAGTTAACTTTTTATTTATTTATAAAATTTTAATTGAAAATTTCAAATACCGTATTTGTTTTTGTAATTTTTCAATTGAATATTTTAGATTTTGAAGTATTATTTTTTTACAAAAATACATTTTTTTTTATTGTATAAAAATCTTTTTTTTGAAAAAAATCAAAATATTTAATTTATAACAAGTCTAATATAAAAAAAAATCGTCATTTCAGGGGAAAAGGATAGTAAAGATTTTAATATTTATTGAGTTCAGTCTAAAATGGTTAAAAACAAAAAATTCACGCAAAGCTGCAAAGTTTTAATTACAAAGCACTTACATAAAAACAAAAGCTCAAATTATAACCATTTAAAGTATCTATCAACAATATGTGCGGCACTTTTCAAAATGCAAAAGGCTAAAACCCTGAAATTCATTGCTTTTTATTTGTTCCCGAATTAAAGGTTGGGGCTATTGATTTTCAATATTTTACATAAAAAATGTCAGTCATATTATTACTAATTTTAATTTTGAAAAAAGAGAGTTTTTTTATTTCTTCTACTCTTTGGTTTTTAAAATTTTGTATTTTATAAACGGAGTATTTTTTTTTTACAATTTAATATTTTATTTTTGTTTTTTATAAAAAATGTTTAGAAAAGATTAATTTTGCATTTTGGAAAAAATAATTCAAAATAACTATTTAAGTAAAAAAGATGAAAGTAAAAATAAGTATTTTATTGGCATTTGTATTTTTCTTTTCTTTGGGCAAAGTAACTGCTCAAACCAAAGTAAAGGAAAAAATGGTTTTGATAGAAACCTCAAAAGGAAGCATAAAAATAAAACTTTACAACGAAACGCCTTTGCACAGAGATAATTTTCTGAAATTGGTGAAAGAAAAATATTACGATGGCGTACTTTTTCATAGAGTAATAAAAAAATTTATGATTCAAGCCGGCGACCCTGACTCTAAAACTGCCAAACCCGACCAAATGTTGGGCAACGGCGGACCGGATTATACCATTGCCGCTGAATTTAATCCCAATTTATTTCACAAAAAAGGGGTTTTAGCCGCTGCCCGTTTGGGTGACCAAGCAAATCCCGAAAAACGCTCTTCGGGTTCGCAGTTTTACATTGTGCAAGGCGAAGTTTTTGACGATGCTAAAATTGAAATGGTAGAAAAAAGATTGGGCAAAAAACTAACAGACAAGCAAAAACAAATTTACAAAACCATTGGCGGAACGCCCCATTTAGACGGTGCGTACACTGTTTTTGGCGAAGTAGTGAGCGGTTTGGAAGTGATAGACGCCATAGCTGCCGTAAAAACCGGAAAAGCCGACAGACCGGTGGAAGACGTAAAAATTATAAGCATGAAAATAGTTAAATAAATTGTTAAATTGTTATAATATTTTAAAGATTTGTAATTTAACAATTTAACAATAGAACCATAGAAATAAAATGTTAGAAAAAATAAATGCTTTGCTCAATGAAACGGAAAGTTTTATGGCAAAAACTCAAAGCGAGTTAGAAGATTTCAGAATAAAAATGTTGAGTAAAAAAGGAGAAGTTTCTACCCTTTTCAACGAATTTAAAAACGTGCCAAACGAACTGAAAAAAGAAGTTGGGCAAGCACTTAACATTCTGAAAAACAAGGCACTCGACAAGATAGAACATTTGCGTTTGGCTTTAGAAAGCAAAGAGGAAGAAGTAAATTTCGATTTGAGTTTAACGGCTTACCCCGAACTCAAAGGCACTCGACACCCCCTTTCGCAGGTGCGCAACGAAATTATCGAAGTTTTTACACGCTTAGGCTATGTGATTTCGGAAGGACCTGAAATAGAAGACGATTGGCATGTTTTCTCGGCTCTGAATTTTCCTCCCGAACACCCGGCACGCGATATGCAAGATACTTTTTTTATAGAAAAAAATCCTGATATTGTTTTGCGAACGCACACCTCATCGGTGCAAGTGCGCGTAATGGACAACCAGAAACCGCCCATTCGCACCATTTCGCCCGGACGAGTTTTCAGAAACGAAGCCATTTCGGCGCGGGCGCATTGCATTTTTCATCAAATTGAAGGTTTATACATCGATAAAAATGTTTCCTTTGCCGATTTAAAACAAACGTTGATGTATTTTGCCAAAGAAATTTTCGGAAACCAGACCAAAATCCGTTTACGCCCGTCTTATTTTCCGTTTACCGAGCCATCGGCTGAAATGGATATTTCCTGCTCGCTCTGTGGCGGAAAAGGCTGCAACGTGTGCAAACATACCGGTTGGCTCGAAATCTTGGGTTGCGGAATGGTGGACCCCAACGTATTGGAAAGCAACGGAATAGACAGCAAAGTTTATACCGGTTTTGCCTTTGGAATGGGCATTGAACGCATGACCATGCTCAAATACGGCATCAAAGACCTTCGCCGCTTTTTTGAAAACGATGTCCGCTTTTTAAGACAATTTTAAATCAATTGTTCAATGGTTTAATGGTAAATTTTTTTTCTTTGGTAAAAAATCTTTTTTTAACAAAAAAAATAAAACCATTGAACAATTTAACAATAGAACCATAGAACATGATGCAAACAAAATTGTCCGAATTGGGTGAATTTGGTTTAATAAAACGCCTTTCGGAAAAAATAAAAATCTACAATAAAAGCACCATTAAAGGCATCAACGACGATGGTGCTGTGATGGATTACGGTAATAAACAAGTAGTTGTAAGCACCGATTTATTAATCGAAGGCATTCATTTCGATTTAGCTTATGTGCCGCTGAAACATTTGGGTTACAAATCCATAGTAGTTAATTTGTCCGATATTTATGCCATGAATGCTCAGCCTGAGCAAGTTACGGTTTCCATAGCCGTATCGAATCGTTTTTCGGTGGAAGCCATTGACCAGTTGTACGAAGGCATGAGGCTGGCGTGTGATTTTTACAAAGTAGATATGGTGGGCGGCGATACCTCTTCGTCGCTCAAAGGGCTGGTTATCAGCGTTACAGCCATTGGAACGGTAGAAAAAGGCAAAGCCGTTTACCGAAACGGAGCCAAAATAAACGATATTTTGTGCGTAACCGGCGATTTAGGTGCTGCCTACATGGGTTTGCAATTGTTGGAACGCGAAAAAGAAGTTTTTAAAGCCGACCCGAATATGCAACCCGAATTTACTGATTATGAATACCTTTTGCAACGCCAGCTCAAACCCGAAGCCCGAAACGATGTCATTCAATTCTTTGCAGAAAATCAAATTCAACCTACTTCTATGATAGATATTTCCGATGGACTTTCGTCCGAAATATTGCATATTTGCGAGCAATCGGGCGTGGGCTGCCGCGTGTATGAAGACAAAATACCTCTCGATGCCGAAACCGACAAATTTGCCCGCGAACTGAACATTGACCCCAGCATTGCCGCCTTAAACGGAGGCGAAGATTATGAACTTTTGTTTACAATTTCGCCCGCCGATTATCACAAAATACGCAACAATGCTGCCTTTTCGGCTCTCGGACACATTACGGATATTGACCTCGGTACTTTTTTAGTTTCGCGAGACGAAAGTGAAATTCCGCTCCAAGCACAAGGCTGGAAACACAACGAATAAACCCGTTGTACATAATGGTTCTTTACAAAAGCGGGTTTTATTGAATGAGAATTTTTTTTCTCGTATTGTGCAATTTTTTCAATCGCTTTTTGTCGGTTTATTTTTTTTCGGATATTTGCAGAACTTTGCAGCATAAAAACGGTAAAGCGAATAAAAAATAAACCCCAAAAATTCGCAAGTTATCGTATCCATCGATTAATAAACAGCTTATTGATGATTAATTTTTACACATTTAGCAAAAAAATTACTCTACATGACATTTTTTTTAAATCCTTTTAAATTAGGAAAATAA
>DYNA01000024.1 GCA_020721325.1 Paludibacter propionicigenes | reverse complement strand
TCCTTATTGTTATAGTTTTATTTTATCATACTTTTTGAATCACCACCCAAAATTTAATTTTTTTCCATTTTATAAAAAATATTAAAGTATTGAAAATTAAGCTATTAATTTTGATTTTAAAAACTTGAACTATGGGAAATATTTTGCTTGAATACATGAATAAATCCCTTGAAGTAAAAAAAGAAAGTATTACTCAAGGACCTGTAATAACCATTTCTCGCGAATTTGGTTGTTATGCTTCCAATTTGGCTGCCAATTTGTCAATTGAAATCTCAAAAATTTCGCAGCACAAATGGAATTATATAACGAAGGAGATTTTAGAAGATGCAGCTAAAAAGCTGAATGTCAGGACGCAAGAGATTGCTCACATTTTTGGTGCAAACGAAAAAAGTTTTTTGGGCGACCTTGTAACTTCCTTTGCCAAAAAGAAATACGCCAGCGATAGCCATATTAAAAAGACGATAACAGATGTTGTTGCCAAATATGCTGAGCAAGGACATTCCATTATTGTTGGGCGAGCTGGATGTGTAATAGCTAAAAACATTGAGAAAGCTTTGCATGTACGAATTATAGCTCCATTTGAATTTCGTGTAAATGAAATAGTTAAGGCATTTAAGTTGCAAAAATCCGATGCTGAACGTTTGGTTTTAGAAACCGACAAACATAGACAAACTTTTATGACTTTTTTCAAAGGCGAGGAAGCTGAATCTGATTTGTTTGATGTTATTTACAATAAATCACGCTTAAGCGAAATGGCTATTATTCAATCAATTATAGAGTTGGCTAAAACCCGACAACTAATTTAATTTTAAGGTTTTTTTTTATATAAAAAATGCAATACAAAAATAATATTATTGATTGCTAAAAATATTTAATTATAGTATTAAAAATATAAAAAAAGACGAAATATTATAATAATTTTATGATAAAACCAATTACAAGTATTCAAAACGAAAAAGTACTCGAAAGTGCTATCAAACGCTACAAAGAACTTGGAATTATTCTTCCAACTTTTCAAGAAATGCGTCATCCGGAATTAATTCCAGATAAGGTAAAAAACAAATTGAAAAACATCGGATTATGGGATTTTAACCCATTGAATTTGTTTAGAATAACATGGAAAAATGAACCCAAAGAATTTGGCGGTTTATTTTCTAAAGTTAATTACTTGGAAATACCCAAAAGCGTTTCGGGCGTTGATGCACGCATTGTGCTTTTGATAGGCAAATGGTTTCCTACGGGTGCGCACAAAGTCGGTGCTGCTTATGGTTGTCTTGCGCCACAGCTTATTACGGGCGGTTTCGACCCTAATTACAATAAAGCCGTTTGGCCCTCTACCGGAAACTATTGCCGTGGCGGTGCTTTTGACAGTAAAATAATGGCAACCGAATCAATTTCTATTTTACCAGAAGAGATGAGTCGAGAACGTTTTGAATGGTTGCGTGATAAGGTTGGTTCTGAGGTAATTGCAACACCCGGAAGTGAGTCAAATGTAAAAGAAATCTATGATAAAGTTTGGGAAATTCGCCGCACTCGTCCCGAAGCCGTTGTTTTTAATCAATTCGATGAGTTTGGTAATCCGGCATGGCATTACAATGTTACGGGGCAAGCCATTGAAGAAGTTTTTGGGTATTTAAAATCTAACGATAGCCAGCTTTCTGCTTATGTTTCGGCAACCGGTTCTGCGGGAACAATTGCTGCCGGCGATTATTTGCGAACTATTTTTCCGCATGTAAACGTGGTGGCTTCTGAGGCTTTGCAATGCCCGACTATTTTGCAAAATGGATTTGGCGCACATCGTATTGAAGGAATTGGCGACAAACACATTCCTTGGATACATAACGTAAAGAATACCAACACGATAACTGCTATTGATGATGAAGATTGTATGCGAATTTTCAGACTTTTTAATGAAAAAGACGGCTTGGATTATTTAAAAGCTCAAGGTGTTGAAAAAGAAGTAATTGAACAATTGCATTTATTGGGTATTTCTGGTATTTCCAATTTGCTTTCGGCAATTAAGGCGGCAAAATATTTTGAATATACAAGCGATGATTTCATTTTTACTCTGGCTACCGATTCGGCTGAAATGTATCAGTCGCGTGTGAGCGAATTGCGTAATGAGCGCGGTGAATATTCTGGTTTACAAGCAGCTAAAGACTTTGAAATGTGTTTGTTAGGTCAAAAAACCGATAGCATGAAAGAATTAAACTATAAAGATAAAAAGGCTGTTCACAATTTGAAATATTTTACTTGGGTAGAACAGCAAGCTAAAAGTGTTGAAGATTTGAATCAACTCTGGTACGATAAAAATATTTGGCAAGTCATGTTCAATCAGGTAGATAGATGGGACGAATTGATTAAAGACTTTAACAAGCGAACCGGATTGATATAATTTTTTTAACGTAAAATTTGAAAAGTCGTATAAAAAAATACGACTTTTTTTTCGTTTTTTTATTTTTAAAATCAATTTATGTAATACCGAAATTTTTTTTATTTTTAAATTATTACATTTTTTGTTCTTAAAATTTGAATTGTATTTTAGTAAAAAGCTTTTTTTGTAGAAAGTTCTAATTGAAAAGTTTTCTTGGAATTTAAAATATCTAAAAATATAAAAAGTATTTTAAAAATAAATTGGTAAATATTAATTTTTTATTCGATGATTTCAAAATTTACTATTAACTCTTCTCCATGTTCATCAATAAGGGTAAGAATATGTTTACCAACCGGAGGAGCTACTGCAATTTGATGGAAATCAGTTGTTTCCGATATAAAATGATTATCAATATGCCAATAAATTTTTGTTCCGGCAATTCGGTGAGCAGCTTCAAATATTGCTTTTCCTTTTTTACCGTTTATTTCGATGGGAACATATAATTGTGAATTTTGTTTCGGATAAATTAATTGCATATTACCGGTTTTATTTATTTTATTCTTATCACAATCCTCTCTAAATGGCGGAAGGAGTTTATAATTAGCATTTTTAGTTTTATAGTACCATTCCATAGCAGGTGGCAAAATAAACCACGAAACATTTTGCATATAATTAACAGATTCACAGTCGCTTGTAACTTGCCATTGACCAGATAAATCCAAATGCACAATTTTATGATACGGACAAACTTCGGTTCTTAAACCGGTATTTGGAATCCAAACCGAATCAATATTTAGGCAATTTTCTGAGGCTAAATGTCCGCTTTCTTTGCAAATGGCTGCTTTGTACATTTCGTCATAAGGAATTTCAAAATCAGATAAGTTTTCGGGTAATTTATCAAAAATATCGAATAATACAGGCGCCGCGGCTTGAATACCTACCAAATTTGGACGCCCCTCACCGTCGGCATTGCCAAGCCACACACCTACAGCGTATTCAGGTGTTACACCTATTGCCCACGCATCGCGAAAACCAAAACTGGTTCCGGTTTTCCACGATATTTTTCTGTTTGATGCAAATAAATCCCAATTGCTCTCATCATCAGGGCGTTCTACGTAAAGCATGGCTTGGAATGTATGCCAAATCGCTGGCGCACTTAAAATGCTTGAGGTTTGTTTAATATCGTTTGAAGAATTAGTTAATTCATTGTTATACAGATAATTAGGTTCGTGAATATCGTTTGGGTTGTAAAAACCGTTCTGTACCGAAAAGTTATTTAAAACCCTTGCCATGGAAGCGTAAATGCCGGTTACATCCCAAAGTTTTCCCTCACAACCACCTAAAATGAGCGATAACCCATAATGTTCAGGATTAAAAGTTAAACTGCTCAAGCCCAGTTTTTTAAGCTTGTGATGAAGTTTTTCAACTCCATATTTTTGAAGCATTAATACTGCCGGAACATTTAACGAACGCGCTAAAGCTCGGTCTGCTGAAACCGCACCATCGTATTCCAGATTGTAATTCTGTGGTGTATAGCCGTTTATATAAGTTGGTATATCGGGAAAAAGTGTTTTTGGTAATATAAAACCCTCAGTAAGCATCGAAGCATAAAGTATTGGTTTTAAGATACTTCCGGTACTTCTATCGCCCATAATTACATCAACTTGCGAGGCATTGTTTTGGTCTTTAAAATCGGTCAAATTTCCGATATATGCTAAAACATTGCCCGTTTTTACTTCTAAAACTAATGCGGCAATATTGTGTATTTGGTTCGATTTGTGAGACTTAGCATGTCTATTTGTTATTTCAATTATTTTTTTTTGTAGTTCGATGTCGATGGTTGTTTTTACTCGAAAACTTTTTTGTTCCAAATTTGCTCTATCAAGTAAATGAGGTGCAAAATGCGGAAAAACTTTAGGACTTTCAGGTAAGTTTTCTTCTATTGAGAGTTCATAAGTTTCCTGATTTATTATTTTTTCGTGCAATAGAGCTTTTAAGAGTTTATTTCTTTTTTTTAATAGTTTTTCTCTGTTTTTGCTTAAATGAATTAGAGCAGGAGAATTTGGTAAAACTGCCAACATGGCATTTTCTGCCCATGATAGTTTTTCGGGTTCACGACCAAAATAACGCCAAGATGCAGTTTCTAAGCCTATTATATTTCCACCGTAAGGTGCGTTTGAAGCATATAATTTCAAAATTTTTTCTTTTGAATATCTTAATTCTAATCGAAATGCTAATATTATTTCTTTTATTTTTTCCAATATGGTTCTGTCGGGATTGTTTCGTGAAAGTCTGATTACCTGCATAGTAACTGTACTCGCGCCGCTTATTACTTTATCCGATTTTATATTTTGCCAAGAGGCTCTAAGAAGTGAAAATACATCGAATCCTAAATGATAATTAAAACGTTTATCTTCATAAGTAATCAGGCATTTTTTATATTTTTCAGGTATTTTTTCTATTTCGGGAAAACGCCATTGACCATCAGTGGCTATTTTTGCTGCTAACAAAATTCCATTTTTATCTTCTAAAACGATTGAAATCGGTTTGTTGAACAGATTTTTTGGTAACGAAAACCAAAATAAAAGAAGTAAAAATAAAATTAAAAAAAAGGTAATTCTTTTTATCAAATTCCATGATTTCCATTTTTTTTTTACGAAAGTGAAAAAAATATTAATTCTGTTGCGAAGTTTCATTTAAAAATTCATTTTTTGAAAAATAAAATTTTTTTTGCTATTTTTTATTAAATGCTTTAAAATATTTAATGTGAAAATGAATGAATTATTTAAAAATATAAAATCATTTATTTATTTTTGCAACAGCAAAAGTAGTAATAATTGGGAAATTTTTGTTTATTTTTTTCAAATAAAAAAAAGAATTGAAAATTTTAATTTTTACGAAAAAATAAAGTAACTTTTGTAAAAAAAATAATGTATGAAAAGAAATGAAATGATAGATGTACTCAATTCGCCTCAAGGCAAAAATTGGGACATAGTAATAATTGGGGGCGGAGCAAGCGGTTTAGGTGCTGCATTAGACTCTGTAACAAGGGGTTACAAAACGCTATTGATTGAACAATCCGATTTTGCAAAAGGAACATCGAGCCGTAGTACAAAATTGGTGCATGGGGGAGTGCGCTATTTAGCTCAAGGCGACATTTCGTTGGTTTTAGAGGCTTTGCAGGAGCGTGGTTTGTTGCGTCAGAATGCACCGCATTTAGTTAGAAATCAGTCGTTTGTAATTCCTAATTATTCGTGGTGGTCGGGTCCGTTTTATACTTTGGGAATGAAAGTTTACGACATGATGGCTGGAAAACTGGGCTTGGGACCTTCGGAGCATATTTCTAAGGAAGAAACTTTGGAGGCAATTCCTAATATATCTGAAAAAGAGCTTATTGGAGGCGTAATCTATTATGATGGACAATTTGATGATGCTCGTTTGGCTATTAATTTGGCTCAAACTTTTGTCGAAAATTCAGGTGTTGCAATTAACTATATGAAAGCCACGGATTTAGTAAAAAATTCGGAAGGCATGATTTGTGGTTTGAAAATGTTGGATATTGAGGAAAATATTGAATATCAGTTGAATGCTAAGGTTGTTGTGAATGCAACCGGTGTTTTTGTAGATAGTATTTTGCAATTAGATGATGTTAAGCAACCTAAAATGATTAAACCCAGCCAAGGCATTCATATTGTGTTAGATAAGTCTTTTTTGCAAGGTGAATCGGCAATTATGATTCCAAAAACTTCCGATGGCAGAGTACTTTTCGCCGTACCTTGGCATAATAAAGTTGTGGTTGGAACGACTGATATTGAGGTAGATACGCCAAGTCTTGAGCCACGAGCTTTGGAAGAAGAAATTGAATTTATTTTGAATACGGCAGGTGAATATTTAAAAAAAGCACCCAAACGAAGCGATGTATTAAGTATTTTTGCGGGTTTGCGACCACTTGCAGCTCCTCAAGCCGATGACCAAAATACCAAAGAAATTTCAAGAAGTCATAAAATTATGGTTTCGCTTTCGGGTTTGATTACCATAACTGGTGGAAAATGGACTACTTACCGAAAGATGGCTGAAGATACCATTGATAAAGCTGCTTTGGTTGGCGGGTTGCCTGAACGGGCTTGCGAAACCAAAAATTTACCTATTCATGGATATTTAAAAAATACTGATTGGTCTGATTATCAGTATATTTATGGTACTGATAAAAAATATTTAAAAGAATTGGTAGCCCAGAATCCCAATTGGGCTGTAAAATTGCATAATCGATTGAATTTCACACAGGTAGAAGTTATTTGGGCTGTTAGACAAGAAATGGCTCGAACCCTCGATGATGTTTTGGCGCGTAGAGTAAGAGCTTTGTTTTTAGATGCACGTGCAGCAATCGAAATGGCTCCCAAAGTAGCTGAAATTATGGCTATTGAACTCAATAAAGATGAAAATTGGGTTGAAAATCAAATCAATGAATTTACAGAATTAGCACAAGGTTATTTATTAAAATAAAAAAATTTGCACGCATTTTGTGTGCAAATTTTTTTGATATTTTTTTGGTAAAAAAGAAATTGGTATAAATTTTTATAATAAAATAAGTAAAATATTTAGGAAAAAAAATACAATAAAATACCTTATTTCTTTTTTAGTAAATCTCTAATTTCTGTTAATAAAACTTCTTCTTTTGAAGGAGCTGGCGGAGCTGCCGGAACTTCAGCTTCTTTCTTTTTCATTTTATTCATGGCTTTAATCAGCATAAAAACGGCAAAGGCAATGATAATAAAATCAAGTGTAACTTGCACAAAATTACCATAATTAATGCTTATTGCCGGAGTTTCGCCAACGGCTTCTTTTAAAATAATTTTGAGGTCGGAAAAATTTGTTCCACCCATTAAAACACCAATTGGAGGCAAAATAATGTCATTAACTATGGAGGTAACTATTTTTCCGAACGCACCACCTATAATGATGCCAACAGCCATGTCCACCACATTGCCTTTCATGGCAAATGTCTTAAATTCATTTAGTAATTTCATGTTATTTGAATTAATAGTTTAACTTTTTTTTGTATAAAATCTTTTTCTTTAAAAAATTATTTGTTAAATAAAATATCGTAATCCTTGTATTTTGCCTTTTTCCAATACGCTTCGGGAACTACTTTCCAATTGTTAAAAGCCTTAGGTTCAATTACTTTCTTTTCTTCTATCCATTTAATAATGTAAAATCGCAAATCTTTTTCAGTTGAATGCAAAATTCTCGAAGTTAAATCTTCTTTTGAAATTTTTGAACCATCAGTTAAGTGATTTCCACCACCATTGCCTCTGTATGAGTTCACTGCAACTGTATAAAATTCAGCTTCGTTAAATTCTTGTCCATTCGATAGTTGCAAAATTTTTACCCGGTTTCCTGCTTTTTTAGAAACATCTACTTCATAATCTATTCCGGCAGCCGATGAAAAGTTAAAGAATTGACCTGCAAGGCTTTTGTTCCCTTTTTCGTCCACTTCATAGAGCAGCATACTGTCTTTTCTGCTTTCCATGGTAGCGAACCATTTTGAGTAAGAAAACTCTAAATAATCTTTAATTTCCTTTCCGCTCAGTTTTAATGTATATAGCAGATTTTCAAACTTATAGAGCTTAAACATGTCGCGAATACAAACTTTACCTTTTCTTATTTCGGCATCGAAAGATAGCGGAGAAGCCAATGAAATCTGGGCTTTGCTCAAGTCAAATTGAATTTGATGAAGGAGGTCGATAAATTCAGAGTTACCAAAGAAGGCATCGCGCGTAGAAATGGATTTTGTAAAATACCCGATTTCTTTAGATACATATTTTTTAACTTCTTCAAAATCTGGTAAAAATTCTTTTAAAAAATCTTTATCAGATTGGATTTCCGAAACCTTAATTAAATCCCCGGAAATTTTTTTTCTGTAAAAATCAATTTCTTCATCTAAATCTATAACTAACTTTATATCAGCTAAATACTGTGCTGAATTTTTTGGGTCAATTACTAAAACTTTTTTACCTTTTGGATTGGTTACCCATTCTTTATATAATTGATGGTCGTGTCCACCTATTATTACATCAAACCCTTCAATTTGCTCGGCAATAAGTTTTGTGGCATTTTCATTTTTGTAGGTTTGAGCATTTTGATTGTTGTAATTGTAATTGATACCCGCATGAAAAATTCCCAACATAAAATCCGGCTTTTCTTTTTCTAAAATGATTGAAACCCACTTTTTTGCAGACTCTAACATATCTTCAAATTCCATACCTTCCCAAATCGCTTCTGGCAACCATTTTGGAATGGCTGGAGTAATTAAGCCTAAAATTGCAATTTTTAAACCCTCACGTTCGATTATTGTATAAGGTTGAAAATAAGGTTCTTTCGTATCTTTTCTCAATGCATTGGCGGCTAACCAAGGAAAATTTAATTCTTTTGTAAATTTGTCGTAAACTTCATGTCCGGTTTCAATGTCGTGATTTCCAATGGTTCCGCTATCGTATTTCATGTAATTCATTACCCTTGCCAAAACATGCTTTTGATTTGGTTTTTCAAAATTGGAATAATAAACTACCGGCTGCCCTTGAAGTATATCTCCATTATCGCATAAAATTACATTAAGTTCTTGTTTTCTAAGGCTTTCGGCATAATAATGCACTTGCGCCAAAGAGCTTGATTCTTCAATATTATTTATAAAATCGAACGGATAAACTGCTCCATGCACGTCGGTTGTTACTAAAATTCTTACTTTTTTTACATTTCCCATGTTAAAAGATTTAAAACTTAGCAATGGCAACGATGCTGAAATTGCTAAGATATTTTTTACAAAATTTCTTCTTTTCATTTTATATTATTTTTTTTATAAAATTATATTTTTTTATCAAAAAAAAATAATCTAAATAGCTAAATATTTTTATTTAATTCTTCAATACGATGAATTGATGCCGGCATTTCAATTATTTTTTGTACTGCTTGTAAATCTTTTAAACCGCTTCCTGTCAAAAGAACTACGTTTTTAGTTTGCGGCATTATTTTATTTTCTAAAAAAGCTTTGTACAAACCAGAATAGGCTGCTGAAGCAGCAGGTTCGGCAAATAATCCGGTATTTATACTTAAAAATTTTGATGCTGTAAGTATTTCATAATCAGAAACTAATATTGTTTCACCTGCATATTTGGTTAAGTAATTTTTTGCCATGTAAAAATTTCGCGGAATGTTTACCGAAATGGAATCTGCAATGGTATTACTTTCGGAATATACAAAATTTTCAGATAAAATATTTTTGGCAAAATTACTACTGTTTTCGGCTTGAACGGCAAAAATTGTTGGTATTTTTTCTATTAATCCCAAGTTTTTTAAATCTTCAAAACCTTTGTAAATTCCAGATAAAATAACACCATCTCCTACCGAAACAAACACATTATCAGGACTTTGAAAATTTAATTGTTCATAAATTTCAAAAGCAACTGTTTTTTTACCTTCAATGGTAAAAGGGTTGTAAGCGGTATTTCGATTGTACCAGCCAAATTTTTTCGTAGCTTCTATACTTAAATCGAAAGCAAGGTCGTAATTTCCCGCAACCGGCACTATTTGTGCGCCATACATGATTATTTGAGTGAGCTTAGCTATAGGAGCTTTTTCGGGAACAAAAACTACAGCTTTTTGTCCATTGGCAGCGCAAATGCCTGCTATTGAAGAACCTGCATTGCCGGTTGAAGCGGCAACGATGGTATGTTTATTTTGCTCTTTGGCATAAGCCGAAACCAAAGCAGAAGCTCTGTCTTTAAATGAAAAGGTCGGATTTACGGTATCATTTTTTATAAAAATTTCAAAATTGTGGTGAATTGGAGAAAATTTTTGAATTTTGAGCAAAGGAGTATTTCCAATAGCCAAATTTGGCATATTTCCAATGTTTTCGATTGGTAAGAGGTCGATAAAATGATTTTCTTTTAATTTTGAAAATAAATTTTTTCCGTATTTAAAAATAATTTTATCGTAATTATAAATTGTTTTTAAAACACCTTTTGGAGGCAAATTATTTGAATTTTCAAGTTCGCAAACAGGGCATAAATACTCTATTTCTCTACTTTCATAAGTTTTATTGCAATTGCAACATTGTAAAATATATTTCGACATTTAACTTTTTTTATAAAAAAAAATTGTAATTGAAAGAAAAAAAACTATTTTTAAATTTTTTTGAATAAAGATTTTTTGCAAAAGTAATAATAAATTGTATAATTTGAATAAAATAATTAATTTTGATGCCTTTTTATTTTCAATAATAAAAGGTAATAGCGATTAAATTCTATTAATTTTTTTGATTATTGGTTTAAAAAAGTAATACTTACAATTTTTTAAAAACAAAAATAATTTGGTAAATAATTAGTTTTGACAGTAAAAATAAACTTAAAATGAAAAAAGAGCTTGTAACTATTTTTTATGAATACGATATTGATTCAAGTGATGTTTCGATTGAAGATAAACAGTTGATTAATAAGGCTATAGAGATTACAAGTCATTCCTATTCGCCTTATTCCCATTTTAGTGTGGGAGCAGCCGTTTTGCTCGAAAACAATCAAATTATACTTGGGAGTAATCAAGAAAATGCAGCCTATCCTTCGGGTTTGTGTGCTGAGCGAGTAGCTTTGTTTTATGCCAATTCGCAATTTCCCAATGTAGCTGTCAAAGCCATTGCGGTAGCTGCTAAAACATCTCAAGGGCTTATTAATAAGCCAGTTCCACCTTGCGGAGCTTGTCGTCAGGTGATGCTTGAAACCGAAATTAGGTTTCAAAAACCCATAAAAGTTATTTTGATAAGCAAAGATAAAATTCAAATTATTGAAAATGCAAAGCAACTTTTACCGCTTAATTTTGAAAAAGAAATGCTGGATTAATTTATTTATTTTAAATTTATGTACGAAATTGGAATTTTCAATGCTAAAATTTTGACTATGGACAAAGATTTTAGCATTATTAATAATGGAACTATTTTAATTAAAAATGGAAAAATAGATAAAATAGTAAAGTCTGATTTAGATTTAGAAAATTTTCTGGTAGAAAAAAAAATAGATGCTACCGGAAAATTAATTATGCCCGGTTTAATTAATGTTCATACGCATTCGGCTATGACCATTTTTAGAGGTTTTGCCGACGATATAGCTTTGCAAGAATGGTTGCATAAATATATTTTTCCAAATGAAGCCAAATTCATTGATAAAGAAAATGTTAGATTAGGTACAACTTTGGCTGTAGCCGAAATGTTACTTTCAGGAACAACAACCTATAATGATATGTATTTCTTTGTAAATGAGGCTGCTGAAGTTACCCAAAAAATGGGAATGAGAGCCTTACTGAGCGAAGGTATCATTGATTATCCAACGCCTTGTTCGGCGAATCCAGAATTGGGAATTAAAAATACCGAAGAATTATTACAACAATGGCAAAATAATCAATTGATTAAAATTGCTATTAGTGCGCATTCTCCGTATTCTTGTTCTTCCGATTTATTGAAGAAAGTTAAAAAATTTTCTGATAAAAATAATATTAAACTACATATACATTTGGCAGAAACTCGTTGGGAATTTGATGAGATTATGCGTTTGTATTCCCAAACTCCCACTGAATATTTGCATCATTTAGGAATTTTAGATGAGAACATGATAGCGGCGCATAGTGTACATTTAACTGATTCTGATATCGATTTGTTTGCAAAGTACAAAGTTGGCGTTGCTCACAATCCGGAATGTAATATGAAGTTAGCCAGTGGAGTAGCACCTATTCCAAAATTACTTTCGCGCGGTGTGAAGGTTGGAATTGGAACAGATGGCGTAGCCAGTAATAATAATTTGGATTTATTTCAAGACGTTCGTTCGGCTGCTTTTTTACATAAATTATCTAATTCTAATCCATTGGTAACCAACGCTAAAGAAATGGTTTATATGGCTACTATGGGTGGTGCATCGGTTTTAGGATTTGAAAAAGAAATCGGGTCTATAGAAGTAGGTAAAAATGCCGATTTAATTATTATTGACCTTATGAAGCCTCATTTGATTCCCATTTATGATATTTATTCGCAAATCGTTTTTTCAATGACTGGTAACGATGTAGAAACCAGTATAATAAATGGTAAAATAGTTATGGAAAACAGAATAATTCCTAATTTTAGTTTTACCGATTTGTGGTTGCAAATGAATGAATTATCGCAACGAATAAAAAAATCGGAATTTATTAATAGGTATAATTTTTGATGTAATTCTTATATATCATTTTAACTCAGGTCAATTCATGCAAAAAATTTTCTTTCTTTTTGTAATTACTTTATTTTCAAGTAGTTTGCTGGCTCAGTACACTTCTATTTGGGGACGAACTATTGGTGGAAGTAATTGGGACGAAGCGAGTTGCGTGATTGAAACTTCAGACGGGTGTATAGTAGTAGGTGGTTATTTAGAAACGGGTGAAAAAGACTTTGGCACAGCGGGTTACGTAGTTTCTGAAGTAAAGAGAGGAAATCGTTACCCTTGGTTGGTAAAATTTACGCCCGATGGACAAGAAATTTGGGGACGTTCGTTTCAAGATTCGTATCACGCGCAAATATCTGATGTAGTGCAACTTCCCGATTCGAGTTTTGCAGTAGCGGGAATTTGTTATAATGATAGATGGCTTACAACCGATGCTTGGATTGCAAAATTGGACAAAGAAGGAAATAAAGTTTGGGAAAAAAAGTTTGGTGCCGGAAAATACAATGAAGGTGCAAATTCTTTGTCTTACGATGCTGCCGATGGCGGTTTTGTTCTTGCCGGATTTACCGAATTTAATACTGAAATAGAAAAAGACGGATGGCTTATAAAAGTCGATAACCAAGGAAATATGCTTTGGGACCAAATTTGGGGCGGAAAAAAAGCCGATGAACTTTATCGAATAAAGCCCACAAAAGATGGAGGCTCAATAGCTGTTGGATATGCTTCCTCCGGCGGTGCTTACAAATCTACATGGGTGCTAAAGTCCGATGCTTCAGGTAATTACGAGTGGGACGAAAATTTTATTCACAGTGTTTGGGACGTAGGCACTTCCATAACCGAAACCTTCGATGGCGGGTATGCCGTTTGCGGTTTTACAAAAGTCGGAAACCAGAATAATTACGATGTGCGAGTAATAAAATTAGATAATTTAGGTACGAAACAATGGGATTTTACTTACGGCGATGTGGAGTGGGAGGAGGCGACCGATATTGTTGAAACTTACGACCGTGGCTACGCTGTTTCGGCTTTTACGCGCAATGTTGGTGGACAATTTGATAAATTTTGGATTCTGTACATAAATCGAAATGGAGAATTGGAATGGGAAGAACAATTTGGTGGAAAAGGCTATGATTATGCTACTAACATTGTGGAAACCAAGGACAAAGGATTAGTTATTGCCGGTTCTTCTTATGCAAACGAACACATGGGCTGGGATTTTGCAGTATTAAAACTTACTCGCGATGGAATATCTGATTATTTATTACCTCAAATTAAAGTAAGCAATCCACTTGACACAATTAGTACGGTAGATTATAGCAGTTTTTTGTTTGAAGCCTGCATTCGGTCTATTGATTCATTAAAAAATATTCAGGTATATTATAATGATTCTCTTTTTTTAGATAATGTTCCATTTAATTATTCACGTGCCGATTCTACTTGCAATACAATGATTTCGGTTCAACTAAATTTGAAAGAAGGAGAAAACAGGGTTTATATAAAAGCAACCAATGTTGCAGGGACTTCTACTTCATATATTTACCGAATTTTTTACATTCTTATTTTCCGTTTAGGACACTGGTAAAATATTAATATATAATGTTTTATGATAGAAAAGTTTTTTTATTCCACTGTAAATAAATTTTGTAAAAATAATAATTTAATAAAATTCAATTGGGAACAAATTATTGAGAAATATTCAGAAAAACATCGGTATTATCATAATTTTATACATATTGAAAAAATGTTTTCAAAATATACAGAAAATATTTCGGAAACTGATAATTTTAATGCTGTTTTTTTGTCCATTTTGTATCATGACGTTGTTTATGAACCTAAAAACTCGGATAATGAAGAGAAAAGTGCTCTTTTTGCCGAAAAACACTTGCAAGAATTTGGTTTCACTCCAATTATTATCGAAAAAATTAAAAAAATGATACTTTCAACCCAAAAACACATCGATTTATTAAATGAATTTGATAATAAATTCTTTCTCGACCTCGATTTAATGATTCTCGCCAGCGAATTGGAAGAATACAAAATTTATGCTCGGAGGATTAGAAAAGAATATGCTTTTGTGCCTAAAATACTCTATAAAATAAAAAGAAAACAGGTATTAAATAATTTTTTAAACTCTGAGAGAATTTTTTTAACCGATTTTTTTTATGAAAAATTGGAGGAAAAAGCCAGAAGGAATATAAAATATGAATTGTTCAATGATTTATAAATTATTCTTCTTCGTTATAAAAATACCGAAAATTAATAGCTTTTGAAATTGTATTTGACTGATTATCATTTATTAAACTTTCAGGAACATCTATTTCCCAATCAAATTTTTTACGCTGTGGACCTTGTTTTTTAAAATAAAAAGCAATAACAATGCCACTTAAAAAACCCATTAAATGACTTTCCCACGATATTTTTGTGTCGGTTGGAAAAATGCCCCATACAATACTTCCATATAAAAAAATTACAAGTAATGATATGGCTATCAATGGAATATATTTTCTAAAAATGCCACTAAAAAACAAAAAAGCAGTGAATGAATAAATCAAACCACTTGCCCCAATGTGTAAAGCTTCGCGTCCCATTATCCAAACACCTAAACCTGTTAAAAACCACATGACACTAATTACTTGTAAAGCAATACGTTGGTAAAAATAGAAAATCCCAGTACTGAGCAAAAATACCGGAAAACTATTTGACCAAAGATGATTAAAATCGGCATGAACAAATGGAGATAAAAAAATACCTAAAATACCAGAAAATTTTAAAGGTTCAATTCCCAAAAATGAAAAACTAAAATTGCTCAAATCTTCTATTATCTTTATTAGCCAAATAATTATTATAAAAAAAGTTGGCAAAAAGATACTTTTTATTAATTTTTGCTTTTCATTTTTAGTCATATTAAATAAGTCATAATTGTTTAAAATTCAAATAATTACTAAAGTTGCACCGTAACCGTATTCCTTAAAAGAAGCATCTTGATAACTCAATTTTTTGAATTTTGGTTTCTTAAGTTCGTTCCAAATTTCTAATTTTAAACGACCATTTCCAACCCCATGAATGAAAATAATTCTGCCTAATTTATTTTTTATTGCAACTTCCAATTCGTCTTTAAACCGTTTCATTTGAATGTCTAATATATCTTTTCTTGATAGACCTTCCTCATTTTCAATTAGTTCGTGTATATGTAAATCCACTATTTTTTCATTGTCTTTTGGTTGAATGTGCTTAATATAATTTGATTTTTTTTCGGCATTTTGTGCTTTAAGTTTTTCACTCAGAGCCTTTTCAATTTCCTTTTTTACCAAATTTTCCATCGCCGCACGCATTCCATCTTCGTTAATAACCGACAGAACCAGCGAATCCTCATAAAAAAAGTCGTTTTCAGTAAATTTTTTGGGCGAAAAAAAACTTTTTGCATCTATTTTCAACTCTTTTTCTATCACTGTTTTTTTATCATGTTTTTCATTTTTATAAAAAATCAATTGAAACGTAAAACTCTGAATTTCATTTACTTTATCATTTTTAAATGTGTGCAACAATTCTTTAGAATTTGCTGACAAAATACCATGTTTATTTCTAAAAATTTCGATAGAACTGTAAATATTATAAAAAATTGAATAATTGCAATCGTTTACTAAATATGCCATAAAATCAGCTTTTTCAATATTTTCTACAGTCGGCACAAATGCAAAATAGATATTGATGTCATCATTGGTTTGGGGTTCATTTTCTACATTTTTTTCCCAATTAAATTCTTCTTCAATATCTTGATTATCAATAATATCGTCCTTTTCTGTACTTTTATTTTGGATTATCCGCTCAATTTTTCGTTTTTCCGATTCTGTTGTAAAGCCATATTGGCGGTTCGTAATTTCTTCGTCAATGCTGATGAGTTCATCAACCAATACCGGATATTCAAATCCATCGTCTGTACGTACTTCTACCATGTTGTCTTTCAATATTTTAACAACAACTCCACCACCTACATTATTTAAAAATTTAACTTTTTCTCCTTTTATAAATTTCATGACCTTTTTAATATTTTTTGTACGTTTTATTGGTTTTTTTTAGCCAAAATAAACTTTTTTTTTGAATCATTTATTTTTTTATTTCAATTAGCAAAAATAATACTATTTTTGCATCAAAAAAATAAAATAAAAAATTTCATTTAAAATAAAATTTTTTTAGCATTTTTAAAACTTTTTTTTTATAAAATAATGAATTTTTACAATACAATTTATATAAAAGATTATACTTACTTATTACCCGAAGATAAAATTGCAAAATATCCTTTGCCTGAACGTGATTCTTCCAAACTTTTAGTTTTTAAAGACGGAAATATTTCGGAAACGCTTTTTTCTGAGATTGATAATTATTTAATTAACAACAGTTTAATAGTTTTTAATAATACAAAAGTTATCCAAGCTCGTTTGCTTTTTGAAAAAGATTCGGGTGCAAAAATTGAGATATTCTGTTTAGAACCATTTTTACCTTCCGATTATGAAATGTCTTTTCAATCAAAGCAAAAAGTTCAATGGAAATGTATCATAGGAAATGCTAAAAAATGGAAAACTGGTAAAGTTTTCAAGTATTTTAAATGGCAAGGAAATAGCTACCAAATTCAAGCAACTAAATTGCAACAACTTCCCGATGCTTGGATAGTAGAATTGGAATGGAATGGTTTATTTTCCTTTTCAGAAATCATTGAAATTAATGGACTTACACCAATTCCACCTTACTTGAACAGAGAAAGTGAAGAATTGGATAAGAGCAGATATCAGACCATATATTCCAAGCGAAAAGGTTCGGTTGCAGCTCCTACCGCTGGTTTACATTTTACCGAAAAAATTTTTTCAAAACTAAAAAAAAATAACATTAAAATTTCTGAAATCAGTTTGCATGTAGGAGCTGGAACATTCAAGCCCGTTAAAACCGAAACAATTTCTGAACATGAAATGCACACGGAGCATTTTATTGTTAGCAAAAATGAAATTAAGAATCTTATAGAAAATGCCGGAAAAATTA
The DNA here is from genome assembly GCA_020721325.1 of Paludibacter propionicigenes. GTDB lineage: Bacteria > Bacteroidota > Bacteroidia > Bacteroidales > JAIFNL01 > JAIFNL01. The sequence continues at coordinate 18,802 of DYNA01000024.1, read as the reverse complement.
TTGCAGTCGGAACTACATCGGTCAGAACTTTGGAAAGTATCTTTTGGTTTGGAGTTAAAGTGTTGAATAATAATAAATTAATACCAAGTGAATTGCATCTCAATCAATGGGAAGTTTATCATTTAGAAACAGAAATTGAGGCGCATGATGCACTAAAAGCTTTGGTTAATTATTTGGAATTTAATGAATTAGAGTTTTTTGAAGCAGCAACTCAAATTATGATAGTTCCGGGTTACAAGTTTAAAATAGTAAATGTTTTGATTACCAATTTTCATCAGCCACAAAGTACCTTATTACTTTTAATTGCTGCTTTTATTGGTGAAAAATGGAAAGAAGTTTATAATTTTGCCCTTGAAAAAAAATTTCGATTTTTGAGTTATGGCGATAGTAGTTTACTTATACCGTAAAGTGCTAATAATTAAATTTATATAACCAAAAAAAAATTAAAATAAAAGAAATAGCCCATGAAAATAAATCGAATTTTTTTTAAAAAGTTAAAAAAATAAAACTTTTTTGCAAAGAATTTTTTATTTTAAAAAAAATTCATAATTTAGTAGTAAATTTTTGAAAAAAAAAGTGATGTTTTTTTAAGTATAAATTATTGAAATATAACTGATTAACGCGAATTTACAAATACAAAACAATATGAATAGTAAAAATTTGTTTCTTTATATAGTTATCATTTTTTTTATTTTTTTAACCGGTTGTGCTGAAAATGAAGTAAATGAAAATGAGGTAAATAAGATTTCTGAAAGTGTTTTTAATCAACAAACAGATTCCGCTTTTTCTGAAAAGATGATTAAAATTTTTTACAAAGAGCCTTCTCCACTCGAAATGGCAACTTTGATGCAACGCACAAACGGTAATTTTTATAAAGACCTGTTAAGTAACACCGCAAATATCGAGCGTTTTTCTACAAGTGCCGATATGGCTTTAAATATTGGTGTTTATGGTGTGGATTTAAGCTATGCAAAGATTTTTAACAAAAATCAGGAAGCACTCAATTCTTTGGGTGCTTTGAAAGACCTTTCCAGCAAAATTGGAATTCCCGATGAACATGCGGCTTCCGTTTTTACCGAAATGGAGAAAAATATTGCTACAAACGACTCGTTGTTGGTTATTATTAATCGAACTTATTCAAAAGCCGACCAATTTTTGAAAGACAACGATAGAAGAAGTACAGCTACTTTGATTATTACCGGCGGCTGGATTGAAGCTCTTTACATTGCAACAAATATTTACAATCGCGAAGAAAATCACGAAGATATTTTAGAGCGCATTGTTGTTCAGAAATTTTCGTTAAATACTCTTATTCAATTACTTAGTGAAAATCAAAACGATAAAACCGTTACGGTTTATTTAAAAAAATTGTTGCTATTAAAAAAGGTGTATGATAAAATTGAAATTAATTTTATTAACAAAGAAATTGTGGAAGTGGACAAAGTCAATAAAGTGATAACCATCAAAGGCAACGAAGCTCTTGATATTACCAACGAAGAGCTGGATAATATCGCCACTATAGTTGCTTCACTGCGAAACGCAATTGTGAAAAATAAATAGTTTTTTTTAAAAAATTTGGTAAAAAATGAATGTGATTTTTTTTTGAATTTTACTTAATTCTGTTAATTTCATTTTACCAAATTATTTTGTGTTATGAAGCGAGAAAACTTTTAACAATTTATTTTTCACTAATGATAAAAAATTGTTATATTTGGCTTTTTTTTTAAAATTTACACCATTTATTTAAAAAATTTCAAAATTAAAAATAATCAATGCAAGTAATTTACGAAGACAATCATTTAATAGCTATAAATAAAGAAATTGGACAAATTGTTCAATCGGAAAATTCGGAGGACAAACCTTTGGAGGATTCTGTAAAAGCTTATATTAAAGCTAAATACAACAAACCCGGCGATGTATTTTTAGGAGTAATCCATAGAATAGACCAGCCGGTTTCGGGCGTAGTACTTTTTGCACGCACAAGTAAGGCGTTAGTACGTATGAATGAGATGTTTAAAGAAAAAATGGTTAAAAAAATCTATTGGGCTATTGTCAAAAACAGGCCTGAAAATGATGCCGATACTTTAGAACATTACATTCGCCGAAATCAAAATCAGAATAAATCGTATATAGCTAAAAATGAGAAAGATGGAGCTAAAAAAGCCACACTCGCTTATCGATTATTCGGAGCTTCGCGCAATTATTTTTTGCTCGAAGTAGAATTGCATACCGGAAGGCATCATCAAATTAGAACTCAATTGGCACACATCAATTGCCCTATTCGCGGCGACTTGAAATATGGTTACGAACGTTCAAATCCCGATGGAGGCATCAATTTACATGCCCGAAAAATTGCTTTTCAACATCCGGTTACCAAAGCACCCATAGAAATTGTTGCCCCATTGCCTCGTGATAGTATGTGGTTGATGTTTGAAGGTGTTAAAGAATAAAAAAAAAACTGAAAAAGCTAAAATAATTGCTTTTTCAGTTTTTTTTCGGCGAGTTGAAAATGTAGCTAAAATTTAGTCATCTAATTTCTGGAAAGACTTTTTGTTTGACGAAGTTTTATGACCTACTTCCACATTTACACAACCTTCTAAACCATTTTCATTTTCGGGAACAATTACTTCAATAATGAGGCGTTTTGTTGCGGGAATACTTTTACGTTGCCAATAAGTTTTTCCGTCTTTAATATTGTCAAAAATAACTTCTTCGGTATTAATTTTTTCCGTTTGCCAAACCGTATCAATTTGAATAGATTTTTCGTAACGTTCAATTTTATAAACGGGTTCGTAATTTTCATCAAAACGTTGTTCTCCGTTTTCATCTAACTCAATAATGGGGTCGCCATATTTATCTTTTGCATAAACCGGAAACTCTTCTTCTGTACGGTTAATTGCTTTTACTGAGCGTTTTGTGTAACGCAAAGGCTCGTAAATTCGCCAGTTTACACTCCCTAAAGCAGGGTCGAAGCAAACTAAAATACGGGCATCTTGTTTGGAATAAATCACTATGGAAGCTCTGGCAGTGTCGCCCGGTGATAAAATAGCATAGCTCGACTGGCTTCTATAATCGAAATTTCCATATTCTTCTTCGGAGCAGAATTTTTTCTTTGAACAACTTTGTCCACTTACAGAACTAACTGCTAATAAACTGATTGTTGTTAAAAGAATTGCTATATTGATAAAAGTTTTCATATAAAATGCTTATTTAATTTTTTAAAAAGGTTTTACTCTTTTCAAATCTGTTTTTAAGGATAAATTTATTAAAAAATAACAATGATTATGCCTAATTATTTAATTTTGTTATTTTTTTTCTTTTTTTTTGAAAAAAAAATTAATAGACAATAGCATTTCGTAAATTTCTGATTTTTTCAACCAATTTATTGTATTTGTCTTCTGTGAGATTGATATTGTTTGAACCGTCATAAAGATTGTAAAAATATTCTTCGAGTTCGTTCAGTTTTCGGAGTATTTTATTTATTTCTTCGTTTTTCTCATGACTGTTTAAATAGTCCAAAAGATTTTCGAGTAATAACTTTTGCTCTGCTATACGAACAATGATTTCATTTTTGGCAGAATATTTTTCAACAGAATTGCTGGCTATATACACGCTTTCAATCCAACTACCGATTATTATAAACGAAAGTAATTCGGTTTTATTTTCGGCTTCTAAAAAGGTAGTTGCGTCCCAATAGGCATCGGAAGCTATTTCGTAAAGCGAATCGACATTTTCTAAATTATTTTCTATTCGCGTGGCAACTCGTTCGTTAAAACCTTCTGAAATGGCTAATTCGTCGGCTAAACTACGGGCTGTTTTAAAATACTGAAAAGTTTCTTGTGTTTTTTCAAATACCGCACTGTATGCCAAATCGGAAGCGTAAATTCCTAAATTTAAGGCTTTTCGTGTAGAGGTATTGTATTTTTCTTTTCGTTCTATCGAATTGAGCGATTTTTCGTTAAATTTTGCACCGCTTACATTTAAAAATTTGTATAATTCGATGGGCGAGGGTAGTTTGTAAACTGTTTTGTCTAATTCTTTTTCGCTTTTATCGGGGATTGAATCAAGCAATTTATCTTCTTTTTCACTGTCTTCGTTCACACACGAAGCGATGATTAGCCAACCCAAAAAAAATAGGGATATAAAGTAAAAACTTTTTTTCATGATAGAGTTTTTTTCTAATTTATAAATGGATTTTTTTTGTTAAAAAAATCAGATTTTTGTGAAAGCAAATGTACAAAATTTTTATTATTTTTACAAAAAAAAAAGGCATGTTTGTTTTATAATTTCCAAACATGCCTGTTTTTTTTTTTTTAGTTCTTGAAATTCAATTATTTATGAAAAAACTCTTTTTAGTGAACTTTTAATTTATCGCCCGTATTTTGAATAACTGTTTTTTTCCAATCTTCTGAATAACCCGGAAAATTTGGAGAAAGAGGTAATGAAATTTCGTTACCATTGCGCAAAAATTGGCGATTTTCTTCTTTCTTTACATTGCCATCGAGGTATTTTACTAACAAAAAACGGTCAAGTTCTTGCCATATTTCAAATACATTTTTTACTTGTGCATTTGAATAATCCGATACAAAAGTACGTGCTTTATTTTTATCGGTTTTGTAAAGAGTTTGAGCGGCTGCATCTATCAGAGGAATTGTTTCAATAAATTTATTTTCCAGAGCATTTTGTGTTTCTCTTATGTCTTTGGAAATCATATTGTAACGTAAATAGGCAAAGTTGCTTACGCGATTAAAAATCCAGAACATAGAAGTTGGTGAATAAGTAAGCATGTCGCCGTTTCCGGTTTTTATATTTTCCGGTACTTCTTCTAAACCGCAATAAATGGGCATGAAAACGCTGGTTGATGCGTCATCAACGCCCCACCAAATTATTCCTCCAATCCATTCGGGCAAATTAGAACGCGATTGTGCAACAAACACAAAACCAGTCTGTTGTGTGGCTATTGCGCGTTCGTTGCAATATTCTACACCTTCTACTTCCCATGTGAGCGGTCGCCAACGATAGGGCAAACCGTGCGCACCCGCGCCAAGGTCGGTTGTCATGTCGATGGGTGTGCCTTCGTAGTGGTCGCGCATTACGTCCATGAGGTCTTTTGCTGTGAGTTTGCGGTCGGGTTTTATCCACAAAGGCATTCTGTTGGTAGCAAATCCGGTATTTTCGTCTTTAATTATTTTTCCCATTGCGTAGTCCAAATATTTTTCCATTTGGCTGTTAAATTTTCTAAAACCTGCCCAAACTCTGGCTTCGCAAAAGCGTGCGCCTCCAAAATCAATGGGGGCATAGACTTCTGAAAAGTTAAAATCGGCATCGGCACCTTTAAACCAGCCTCTATCGCGTGCAAATGAGATAACATCGTGAGCGTAAACCGTTTCCACACCGGCTAAATGGATTTTATCTAAATCTTTTGAGGTTATGGAAGTTTTTCCATTGGCTATTGGAAACGTTTCTATGCGTGCATGATTGGCGTGTCCTGAAATGTAACCATCTGGTATTCTGCGTGCTACCCAAACTGCACCTTTATCAAAATCGGCTTTTCCTATCATTTCCAAAATCCAAACTTCGTTGGGGTCTTGAATGGAAAAAGATTCGCCCGAACTGTAATAGCCGTATTTGGCAACTAATTCTGCCATTACTTTTATGGCTTCACGGGCAGTCTTGGCACGAGAAAGTGTGATGTAAATCAAACTTCCGTAATCGATAATGGCACCTTTTTGGCTTCCTAATTCAGGGCGACCGCCGTAAGTGGTTTCGCCAATGGCAAGTTGAAATTCATTCATATTGCCCATAACTTGGTATGTATGAGGCACTTGTTCTATTTCACCCAAAAATTTTCCGGTATCCCATTCGTTTACTCTCAACAAACTTCCGGCAGGCCAGTCTTTCGATTTCCAAAAATACAATTCTCCATAAAGTGTGTGAGAATCAGCAGCATAAGTTATCATTGTAGAGCCATCGGCTGATGCTCCTTTTGTTACCAAAAAATTGGTACAAGCTATTGATTGAATGTTTGTTACTAAAATTATCGCCAAAGCGATGAATAAAATTGTAAGTTTCTTCATCTTTTTTATTAATTTTTTTAATTTTCTATCTATTTTTTAACTTCATTAAGTAAATTCAAATTTATGAAATTTGCCAAATATAAATATTTTTTTTGTTAAAAAAAGGAATTTTTATTTTTTGAATGTTTTTCAACAATTTTTAATAAAAAAAAAACGAAAATTTTCGAATTGCCTTGAAAATTTTCGTTTTTCTTAATTTTAAAATAAAAATTAATTAATTGATTATGAATGAATTACTGGACTACATTTAAACGCATAGTTCGTATCTTATTGTCCTGTTTTGCTTTGAGAATATAAATTCCGGCTGGAAATTTTTCCTTTGTTATGTGAAGTTTGTAATTCATTGTATCTATCTCTATATTAATTAATTGCTTTCCAATAATATTGATTAATGCTATTGAAATCGGTTTTTCTGTTTGGAAATTAGAAAATTCGATGGAAATGTATTCGCCTGATTTTACGGGGTTTGGAAAGGCTTTTATCTCAAATTCATTGGTTTGTATTTCTGTTGAATTTGAAACAGAGCTTTTTTTCCCTGTTTGAGCATAAATATCTGATTGATAAAGAAATATAGATGCTAATAGAATAATAATTGTATATATTTTAGCCATAAGCTTGTTTTTTTATAATTTGCAAAATTAGTTTTTATTTTTTCGATAAATATACAAATTTAAAACGTTAAATTCAATAGTTTGTTACAATTTTTAGATTTTTTTAAGTAATTATTTTTTTTCTTTATGAAATTGAATTTGAAAAAATAGCTGAAAATTTATTTTTTAAATTTGAATTTCTTCTAAAATTTCTTCTTCTATAACATCTTCGTCAATTTTCAAATTTTCAATTATAAAGTCTTGACGTTCAGGAGTATTCTTACCCATATAAAAACTGAGCATTTCGTTTATCGAACTTTCTTTGTTTAGCAAAACGGGTTCTAAACGTATGTTATCGCCAATAAAATGCTTAAATTCGTCGGGTGAAATTTCTCCAAGTCCTTTAAATCGGGTGATTTCCGGCTTGTTTTTTAATTCATTTACCGCTTTAGTTTTCTCTTCATCGCTGTAACAATAAATTGTCTTTTGTTTGTTGCGAACTCTAAATAAAGGAGTTTGAAGAATATACAGATATTTTTGTTTAATTACTTCTGGAAAAAATTTTAGGAAAAAAGTAATTAATAAAAGTCGTATGTGCATTCCGTCCACATCGGCATCGGTGGCAATTACTATTTTTTTATAACGCAAATTTTCGATGCCTTCCTCAATATTTAATGCGGCTTGCAAAAGATTAAATTCTTCGTTTTCATAAATTACTTTTTTGGTTAAACCAAAGGTATTCAATGGTTTACCTTTTAAACTAAAAACAGCTTGAGTTTTAACATCGCGCGATTTGGTTATCGAACCGCTCGCCGAATCGCCCTCTGTTATAAAAATCGTACTTTTTTCTTTGTCTTCTAAGTTGGTGTTATAGTGGATTTTACAGTCGCGAAGTTTTTTGTTGTGTAAACTTACTTTTTTTGCCCGGTCGCGGGCTAATTTTTGAATGCCCGAAATGGCTTTTCGTTCTTTTTCCGACTCTTGTATTTTAACTTGCATATTTTTAGCCACTTCGGGGTGTTTATGCAAATAATCGTCGAGGGCTTTATTTAAAAAATCCATGATAAAATTTCGCACCGAAATGCCGTCTGGAGTCATATTTTTTGAGCCTAATTTGGTTTTGGTTTGCGACTCAAAAACCGGTTCTTCTACTTTGATGCTTATGGCTGCCACAATTCCAGTTCTAATATCCGAAACATCGTAATCTTTTTTGAAAAAATCGCGTATCGTTTTTACCAAAGCCTCGCGAAATGCCAATAAATGCGTGCCGCCTTGCGTGGTGTGCTGTCCGTTTACAAAGCTGTAATAATCTTCGCCGTACTGATTGCCGTGAGTCATAGCTATTTCAATGTCTTCGCCAACCAAATGTATGGGCGGGTACAAACCTTCTTCGTCCATGCTGTCATTTAACAAATCCAGCAGACCGTTTTTGGACAAAAAACGCTCTTTGTTGAAATAAATTGATAAACCGGAATTGAGATAGACATAATTTTTTATCAGATTTTCAACATATTCAAAAGTAAAGCGGTATTCTCCAAAAATCTCTTCGTCTGGGGTAAATCGAATTAAAGTCCCATTAGGTTCTTTGGTTTTAGATATTTCAGGGTCGTTAATCAAATAGCCGGCATTGTATTCGACTAATTTGGTTTCACCATCTCTAAAAGCCTGAATAACAAAATTTTGTGCTAAAGCATTGACAGCTTTTATACCAACACCGTTCAAACCTACCGATTTTTTAAAAACTTTAGAATCGTATTTTGCGCCGGTATTCATTTTCGAGGAAACATCTTTTACTTTTCCAAGCGGTACACCCCTGCCATAATCACGCAAAATAACTTCTTTTTCGCTGATAGTCAAATCAATACGTTTTCCAAACCCCATCATGTATTCGTCAATCGAATTATCAATGGATTCTTTTATCAAAATATAAATTCCATCATCGGGGCTTGAGCCATCGCCCAATTTACCAATGTACATTCCCGGACGTTTGCGTATATGTTCTCTCCAATCAAGCGTTTTAATGCTATCTTCCGAATAATTTTCTGTCATTTTGTTTTTCTAAATTAATTCTTGTATTAACAAAAACCGAATTATTTTTTAAGCCACAAAAATACAATAAAATTTTTTTACAAAGAAATTACTTTTATAAAAATATTGTTAAATCTAATTCAAATATTGCTAAATTTTTGATTTAAAGGCTATTAAACTTCTTATTTAATCAAATACTTTAGCTTCATTTTTGTTTTTTTAGATACACTTTATAAAGTATTGTTTTTCCGTAGAGTCCGTTCATTGTAATTACTTTTTCTTTCTTAAATTCTTTGAAATCAATTGTATAGCTTTTGTTAGAAACGATGCTTGCTCTATCAAATAATTGTGGTTTTTCAATTAAATCGGTATAAAAATAAGAACGATTTTTGATGGTATTTTTAAATTCCGAAAATGATTTTATTTTTCCTTCAAAAATGATATTTTTGAAATTATCCTTTCCTGTAAAATAATAGTACTGATTGATAATGAATTGATTGCCAACAATAAACAATTCACTTTCATTGTGTTGAATAAAGTGAATTAATTTTTCACTTTCGTAAAAAGAATATTTTTTATTTGGAAAAATACCATAAGAAAAATTCCAAATAAAAAGTGTTAGAGATAAGGTAATTAGAAATTTTCTCTGTATTTGAAAAAAACTTAAAAAACTGATTATGAATAAGAAAGGTAATACTATCATAAATTCATTATTTCCCATTGAATAGAGCGCGAAAAGAAAGTGGAAAAAAAATATAAGTATATGGATATGACCAAATAAAGGCGAGGAATTTGTTTTTTTAATAAACAGTTTCTTTTTCAAAAATAAGAAAATCAAATAAAAAATTAAAAATAGTAAAAGAATAAAGGGTAAAATGTATAAATAACTGATATTTATTAATTTAACAATTATCGGGTGAGCTTGAAACATCAATCGAAAGGTTGAAACCAAGGTTAAAAAAATATTTTTCCAACCAAATTGCAATTTTGCTGTTCCTGCAAAATAGTCATGAAGTATGAAATGTATAAAATTTAGATGGTTAAGCGATTGATTATTATAAAATTTTATAACTAAAATATAACTTATCGGAACAATTAAAGCCGGAAGAATATAAATTAATAAAGTTTTTATTTTATTTTGTGATAAATAAATACCAATTAATAAACCCAACCACCAAAAAAAGTGAATTTGGTGGAATAAGCAGGCAAAAGCAGCAAAGAATCCGGATATAAAAATGTATTTATTTTTTTTATAAAATTGAAAGAGTTGAAAATTTAAACTTGCTAATAATGAAAGACTTATGGGGATAATATAGGTTTCGTTTTCAGTTCCATATCGCCAAAGTGTAAAACTAAAACTTAAACTTATTATAATTGCAAATATTTCATTTTCATTGATTTGTATATTTTTTAAAATTTTATACAATAAAAAAAGGCTAAATAAAACAAAGCTTGAATTTATAATTTTTAATAATATAAGAACTTCTATATCAAATAAGTATGTAAATGGATTTAAAACGAGATATAAAAAAGCATTGTAAAAAAGATGATGCGCAAAGAATAAGTTTTCGCCATATTTTATACAGCCAGCATAGTTGTAAGCATCTAAACTACTGTTGTTTGTTGGATAAAAATAATAAAATAAGCTGATAAAAAAAAGTAAACTATAAATAGTTAGCCATTTTACTTTTTTGGGAAATACCATGTTAAATATGAATGAAAAATGTTTTAAATAATTAGTTTAAATAATAAAATATTATAAAATTTTATTTACTAAACATGGATAAAATCCCAGTTTTTTATTTTTTCAAATTCTTTAAACGATTCTAAAACTGAGATGTGCGTTAAAACCGATTCTATCGAAACTTCAGGAATTTGCTTTTCTGCTAAACCATTTTTTATGAATATAAAGTTGAAACCCAGTTCATTAGCTCCCACTAAGCGATACCCTTTTTTCTTTGCTAATTTTGTCATGGCTACAGGCGAAGCTCCGTGATAAATCGGGTGTTTGCCCGGAAATTGGTACTCAGGGTTGTATGGAACAACTATGCTGTTGTAACCAAATTCGATGTGTGTTTCAATTATAACTACTTGTGGTTCAATTATTTCAATAGCATTCCATATCCAATAATCGTTTCCGTCAATATCAATGGAAAGTAGCCCAATTTCACCTTTAAAGCCTTTATTTTCAATTATTTGATTGATATTTTCGCTCGTAACTTTTGCATGAGCAAATTTGGGAGGATAAAACCACGAATGTGGATATTTTGAAAAAAAATCTTTCCCGCGCTTAATACTCTCATTATTAGCATCTATAAACAAACCATACCAGCCAAAATGAAAATACAAATTGGCTGAATTGCTGTTTATTCCATCGTCAGAACCAATTTCAACAAATGTTTTTTGGGGCATTCCAAGAACTGAAAAAATAAACAGTAATTTTCCATCTTCTTCAAATTGCGAAAATACTCTAAATCCGGTTTCGGAAAGTTTTGGAAGTTGGTTATTTTTAGCTAATTCTTGATATTTCAGGTATAATTTTCTTTGCTCAATTTGCACCGATGCAAAAAAACGGTTTCTTATTTTTAGAATAAGAAATTTCCTTTTTATAAAATTTTTTAATATTTTGAACATATTTTTCTAATTTTTGTTGAATTTTTTAAATTTTGGGTCAAAAATAACTAATGTACTATCTAAAATTGACGTTTCTATTGATGCAATGTACAAAAGCGAATGAAATAAAAAATCGTTGCGAAAATGTGTTTTTTTATACTTTTCGGCATGATTTAATTTTACCAGATTTTTTTCTTTAAATTTTTGCGAAAACCAAATAAAAAAAGCGGGATTTTTTTCAAATTCTGTATCTTGCGCATGTAACCATTTTCCATTTTCGCCTAATAGTTCTCCATGGTCTGATAAAAAGAGTAATATTGAATTTTCGTTTTTTAAATTTTTAATAAACTCATTTACAATATAATCGGTGTATAAAATGGAGTTATCATAAGCATTTATCATTTTTTGTTTATCTTTGTTAGTAAAACTTTTACCTTTTATAGTGGGTTTAAATATCTCAAAATCAATAGGATAGTGAGATGGATAAAACCAATGGCTACCGATTAAGTGTACTATAATAAATTTTTTTGGATATTTTTGCTTCGTAAAATTTTGAAAATGAGGAAGTAAATCGCCATCTATTTTTTTAGAAAAATTATAAACCGTTTGCATAGGTTTATTTAAAATAACCGTATCACATTCTTTTACAAAAGAAATATATGTATTTGCAGGTTCTTGATTACCAAGCCAATATGTTTTGTAATTGCATTTATTAAATAGATTTATAACAGATTTTTCTGTTAAAGCCGGTTTGTAATTAGTGCTATCGGCACGTGTTAAAATGTGTGGAATACTGCTATTTGTATGAGTCCATTGTGTATAAACGTTGGAAAATGAAAGAATATTTTGTTTTTTTAAACTCGGACAAGTTTCTCTTTTATAGCCATTTAAGCTAAGATGGTCTGCCCTAAGTGCTTCTCCTATTATTAAAACCACCGTTAATGTATCTTGATTACAATTTGTATTTTTCGCTGCATCGATTTTAATTTCATTTAACTGATTTATTTCAAGTTTATATTCTTTAATAGCTAAGTAAATTGAAAATGGAACTCTTTGACTTACTGTTTTATAACGTATATTATTTATTGTAAAAATAAAAAAAGTGAAAATAAATAAAATGGTAAAGTGAAGTTTAATATTTTGAACTTCAATTTTTGAACGAAAAAATGTGGAAATAAACGAAAATACCAAAATAAAAAGTAAATATAAGATAAGTTTTAAAGAAATTAAACCGGTAACTTCATCTATATTTGTATTAAAAAATGATGAAATTAAAAATGAATTAATGGTAATATCAAATTGTACTACAAAATAAATTAGTAAAGCCGAAATAGTTTGTAAAAGAGGGAAAATAAATGTAAATATTTTTTTGTAAAGTGCTAATAAATAGATAATTATACCATAGGCAGCACTTATTATACTCCAATGTATAAATGTTTGAAGATAATCGGAAAATTGATTTTTTGGTAAATTAATGTAGTTTCCAGTGAGTATAAAAATACCTGAAAATATTATATTAGCTATTAAGAAAATATAAAAAAGTTGATTTTTTTTGAAAAATAAAATCATTTCTAATTTATGAATAATAACTTGGTTATAAATGTTTTAGAACCATCTTCATTGGAAAGAAATATTAAATAAATACCAGTTTTAACTCGGTCGCCTTGTAAAGTTTTTCCGTTCCATGTCGCTTGACCACCAAGCGATTGGGTTTCAAATACAAAATTACCGGCTATATCAGTGATTTTCACATTAGTATCTTCTACTAAGCCACTAATCACCACATCGCCTTGATAAGTATTTCGAACCGGATTGGGATAAACCAACACTTTCTCAAAATAGTCATTAGGTTCAGTTGTTGCTGATTTATAGCTCATTAACCCTTTATTGGTTGCTATATAAGCTATACCGTTTTGCGGATTTATTTTAATTTTTGTAACATTATTTGAAAGTAAAGGGCTATTTTCGGCAGTAAAGTGAGCAATTTCGCTTGTTCCATCGGGCGATAGAATGTAAAGTCCCGATTTTTCAGTACCAATCCATTTTCGGTTCGCTCCATCAATTTCAATGGTTTGAATTAATTCCGTTTTTAAAAGATGCTTAGGTTCGCCATTTACCTCAATAATTATTTGTGATGCGTAAAAATAATCGCGGTTATCAAACACATTATCAGGATTATAGTAAACTACAACGCCTTCATCGGTTCCTACCCAAATAATTCCTTCACGGTCTTCGGTTATGCAGTTGATGTTGTTTGAAAGGATTGCTCCATCGCGGTCTTTATTCTGAAATTTGTAAAGTAAATCGTCATTTTCGTTGTCTATTGTTCCATTGTTATTAAATACGAAAAGACCTTCTCCACGCGGCAAAATGCACCATTTATTATCGGTTTTGGTAATAATAATATCTGTCATATACGGAAAATTGATTGCATCTTTGTATTTAAAACTTTTCCAAGTACCATCTTTTTTAATTACAGATATTGGTTCATCAACGCCCCAGTTGGTAATCCATAAATTTTCATTTTTATCGAAAGCTAACCCACCAATGCGAATAAAATTTCCTTCAATAATCGATTGAAGGGTATGCTCTGAAAAGTTATTACGGTCATATATCTTTTTTACTTTGTTGTCATAAATTTCTACTATCCCGTAGCCGATTGTTCCAATGAAAATGTGCTTTGGGTCACTCGGAACTATCTTAATTTCAGTCCAATCCAATGTATTTGTTCCGCTCAAATGTGTCCATTTATTGTCGAAATATTTATTGACCATGCCATAATAATTTTTTCCGCTTAAAAGCGCATTTCTTCCACCATAAGTTGCCCATAATTCATTATTTACAATATCCATTTCTTCTATATTTAATTCGTGCGTTCCGTCCGGATAAAAGTAATATTTGTTTTCGCCTCTAATTAAAACGATACCTCTCAGATTATCAGCTATATATACGCTATTATGAGTTAAAATCACATCGCGCGGCCTTGGTGAAGGAAAGGCATTTTTTTGTGGTTCAAATACCGAATTATTTATATTGAATTTGTACATTACCGTATCGGAAAGTAAAAACAAATCATTCGCTGTTTTTTTTAGCTTATTTTTTATTAAAACTTCATCTGCATGAGTTTCATAAACAAATCCGGTATCGGTTTCATAAATTTCATATATAACTTTTTCATTTTCAGAATAATAGCCAAGAACAAATAATGAATTTTCAAGCTTTACCACATTAAAAAACGATTTATCTGCCGTTGGCAAAAAGTCCATTTTTTCCCAACTTTGATAATCATTTATTGTATTCAAATCTTCTTTAATATAAAAAATTCCATTTTCTGTGGCTGCATATAAGTATGTTTCATCATAAGCTAATTCATTGACTACTAAATTGTTACCATTTTCTCCGATGTAATACGTATCAGAAATTTCATTTTTTTCCAAATTTAACTTAATAATTCCAAAACCAATGGCTAAATACGCATAATTTTTGACAAAAAGAATTGAGTTAATTCTCTTACTTCCAATTATTTGCTTGTTTTTAATGTCGGGAATATTTGTAATTTTATTATCTTTAATTATATCAATATTTGAATTTTCGTATGCAATAATAGTAGTTTTAAGTAATTCATTGCTGCAGATAGCCGATACATCGCTATCAGACAAGCCATTAACCTTTGAAAAATTTGATAATTCATCGTCCACTTCATTGTATCTAAAAATTCCACCTTCGGTAACGCAATAAATTATATCATTATTTTTACTTACCATAACTCCCCTATAATAAGGAAGATGCACTTGCCAATCGCCAATATAATTTTGTGCTTGCCCAAAAGCAAATAAAAATAAAAACAGTATAACTATTGTTTTTTTCATTTTTTATCTTTTTTCTTTAAATAAAATTTTATATTAAATTTTATACAAAACTAAAAAAAAAATACTTTTTTTCAAAAAAAATGATTGAAATCAATTTTTTTTTGTAATTTAGATAAAATTTTTTTTCAATAAAATTGATTATGAAATATTTGAATGGTTCAGTTCGTTTTTTTGATTTTCTTTCGCAAACCATTGAAAGTCAAGCTATGCACAAAAAAGTTAGTACTATTTTGGTGCTTGTTTTTATATTTTCGCTTGTATTTATCGGTTTAAATAAATTAGAACTTTTACCCGATTTTATCCAATTTTTATTTCCTAAAAATCTTTTTAGTGCTATTGAAGTTGTTTTTACATTTCTTTTAATTGTAGAAATTATGGAGATGATTTTAATTCTATCGCGCTCTGTATCAGATGCTATGGCTAAACAATTTGAAATTCTGTCGTTAATTTTGCTGCGACAGTCTTTTAAAGAATTTGCGCAATTCGAAGCGCACTTAGATTGGCAAAATATTGAACCCATTTTAAGGATAGCTTCCGATGCTTTTAGTGCGCTTTTTATCTTTTTTTGCGTCGCTTTTTTCTTGAAAATTCAAAAACATAAATCCATTACACGTACAGCAGAAGAGCAGCTTAACTATGTGAATATAAAGAAAGTACTTGCACTTATTATGCTTTTGACATTTGTTATTATTGGTATAGAAAGTATAGTAGAATATTTGTTTTTTCATCAAAAATCAGATTTTTTTCATAATTTTTATAACATACTCATTTTTACTGATATTTTATTAGTACTTATTTCTATGCGTTATAGTTATTCGTATTTAATTTTATTTAGAAATTCAGGATTTGCACTTACCACGGTTATGATACGTTTAGCCCTTTCAGCACCCATTTATATCAATGGAATTATTGGTAGTTCGGCTGTATTATTTGCTATTTTCTTAACTTTGGTTTATAATAAATTTGGTCAATTTGATATAAAAAAAATATAATCTTTTTTTTTTTTTATAAAAAATTATTTGAAAAATAAATCTAAAAATACGGGTAAGTGGTCAGCAAAACCACCATTGTATTTATACCCGTTGTAAGTTCTAAACGGTTTTTTTCCGGTAAAATTTTTATCGTCTTCTAATAAAAAGTCGGCATTAAAAACATGTGCATTTTCACTACTTGTTTGAAATGAATTATTCGACTGTAAAAAATCACCTGAAACAATTATTTGATCTAAAACACCCCATTCTCCATTATATTTGTGAGTTCCCAAATTTTTTTCTTCTTGTAAATACCACGACAAATTATAAAGTTCTTTGGTATTTTTTTCTAAATAATCATGTTTTGTTTTTAAAATTTCAATTAAACTTTTATTTTCAGGGTAGTCGTTCAAATCACCTATAATCAATATGTTAGGTGTTTTATCGTTGGTAAAAATTGAATCTATTTTTTGACGGAGAATACTTGCCACAAACATTCTATTTTCTTCCGATTCTAATTGACCTCCCCAACGGCTGGGCCAGTGATTTACAAAAATATTCAACGTATCTTTATTATTCGCAATTCCGGTAACATGCAGTATATCACGTGTTTTATGCTCCGGTGCATTGGGAAACTGAATTTCAATAGCTTGAAAATCAATCGGTTCAAATTTTTCTGGACGATACAAAAGAGCAACATCAATTCCTCTTTTATCAGGCGAATCTTGGTGAATAATCTTATATTTAATATTTTTTAATGGCGAAAAATGGGTAAGACCTTCCAATACATGCCTATTTTCTATTTCGCAAACGCCTACAATATCAGGCGAAGACCATTCGCCTATGGCAATAATTACTTTGGCTATTTTTGTTAATTTGTCGTAGTATTTAGTTGAATTCCAACGCTTTTCACCTTCTTTTGTAAATTCATCGTCGTTAGTTAGGCTATCGTTTTCGGTATCAAATAAATTTTCTACATTATAAAACATGATGCGCATGTCACGTTTATCTTGCATTTGATTTTGTGCTAATAAATTGTTAATGAGCAAGTTTAAAAATATTAGCGCAAATATTTTTTTTCCCATATTATAAAAATTTATAATTTTAATTTTATGAATAAATCGGTTTATTTATTTTTTTCTTTTTGTTCCAAAGCACCTAAATCGGGCTTAAAATCGGCTGTTCTATCTTTTTTAATCATATCTAATTGTAATAGAGTAGGATAGGAGTTTATGAAATTCAAATTCCCTTTATCTTTTGCAAGACTTTCTATTGTGTCTAAATTAAAATTGTATTTCATCGGATTAACAAAAATCTTACTTGAATTATTGGCATAAACAATTGATTTAAAATGATTTATGTTGTTTAATTCTTCACTTATTTCCGATTGGTCTGCCTTCAATAATACGTTTTCAAAGAGATAGTTAAATTGAATATCTTCTTTTTTTCCAAACCCAATCTCATTTATATTTGTTCCATATACAATAGAATTGCCAAAAAAAGCTTTTTCTAATGGATTGGAATAAAATTGTCCGTTAAAATTAGTTGCATCTAAAAAATTTGTTATGACTAAACTTGGCTCATTTCTAACGGATAAATTCCAATAATTTGAAAAAGTACAATGGTAAAATTCATAATTTCCTCCATTGACCAAAGCAGTTAAATAATACCCACAATTGCTTATTATACAATTAGTTGCTAATATTTTTGAATCCAGAGCATAAATACCCGAATAGGTATGATGCTCAATGCGTGAGTTGCTGATTTTTAGCGATGGACGCAAATTATTTTTTATAAATCCAATGTTTAAACCAATTACGGCATTTTTTATAATTGCATAGTCTATTTCATTGTTTTGACTCCCATCAAGGAAAACGATGCCATTCCATTGCCCAGCAACGTCTGTGTAAATATGTTCGAGTCGGCTACCTTGAAGAATCACTTCATTTTCATAATCGCCTTTGATTAAGAGAGTTCCCTTTACATAAAGTGTCGAATTTCTTGAAAAATGCAGCTTTGCTCCAGCCTCAATAGTGAGTGTTTCGAGCGAATCAATTAGCATCGAATTTATAATATAATAAGGCTTGTCGGCTTGCCAAATTTGAGTATTAATATATTGACCATCAAGAAGATGCATGTCTTGACCAAATGCTTGGAGTTTTACATTTTGAACGTTTTTATTTGTTATAAATATTATTGAATCAAGTATTTCGATGGGTGCATTTTGTAAATTTGGATTTACTGTTACTTCAATAAAAATATATAAGCTGTCTTTTGCTTCTATTTCAATGTTTTTCAAGTTGTTAGCAGAAGTTCCATTGATATTTAATCGAAAATAATCATACTCTTGTACCAATTTAATTTCTTCGATAACAAGGGTTTGATTGTAACGATTGTAAATTTTAAGTTCCTGAGTTACTGAGCCTATAGTAGTGAAAACAGTGTCAAAACATACAGTATCGGTTGAAAATTCTAAATGTGCCGAAGGGTCATCTAAAATTGTTTCTTTTTGGCAAGAAATAACAAATACAAAAAAGCTTAAAATAAAAAAAGAGATATTTTTCATTATTTTTAATTTTTTTTTTGCAAAAATAATCATTTTTTAAAATTACGTGATTTTTTTATTTTATAAATTTTATTTTTTTTTTAATTTA
>DYNA01000144.1 GCA_020721325.1 Paludibacter propionicigenes | reverse complement strand
ATCGTTTTTTAAAAATTTCACCAAAACTGAGGAGTTTTCTTTCTGGCACTAAATATGATGAATGGTGCATTTGTGCATATTGCAGTGGCTCGAAAAGGAAATTATTGGGTGATGAGCTTGGCTAAACCTCAATAAAAACCAAAAAACTTACCATGAAATTTAAAATTTTACGGTAAGTTTTTTAAGTTTTAGATATAATTTTTTAATATCCAAAAGGCGAAAATTCTTTAATTGATTTTATCGTATAATTTTCTGGAACATTAAATTCAGATGCGTCAATTTTGCCTTTTATTAATTCCGTTACTTCGGTAATCATTTTTATTTCGCCCATTTGCGTATTCATTACTACTTCTTGTTTGAAAGGGAAACCATTGATTAACTCTTTATAAATCTTATTGTTACGTTTACTTGCGGCATCACCATTGTCGTAAGTCAAAAAGCGAACATTCAAATTCTGTGCTACCCACATGTAATGTTTTGAGATTTGTTGAGCGTCTTCTACTTCGGCATTTGATTTATAAATAACCTCGTATTTTTTACAATCATATCCGGCTATTTTTTCGGTAATATTCAAATCTACCAATTCTACTCCCAAATCATCTGTTTCTTCTTCATCACCAGTTGTTTCAATTGCTTCATCTTCAAGTTCATAAGCCATTTTTTTTGCATCAAAAACCATATACGATTTTTTGCCATTCGATATGATTTTGCCCAGCATGGAACTCATTCCGCCTTCCATGAGCATGGAGCTTTTTTCGCCACTTTGCTTAATAATCATCAACGATGGACTCATGGCTTTCATCATTTCTGCTGCTTGTCCTTCATAAGCCATTTTCATTTTTATTGTGCCTTCAAAATCTTGAGCTACAACTGAATAGCTTAATGCAAACATCAATAGAAAAATAAGATTTTTTTTCATTTTTTAAAATTTTTAGAATTTTTTTTACTTAAAAAAGTTGAATATTAATTGTTCAAAATTAATGCCTTTTTTTACTTTTCTATCAAAATAAGTAAAAAAACTTTTTTTAAAAAATTTTGATTTTTTTTTCTTTAATAAAAATCTAATAATCAAAAATTTAGTTTGAATTAAAAGGCTTAATTTTTTTTTTTTTCAAAAAAATATTAAAAAATTCAGTTTATATTTATTTTTTTATTTACTTTAGTAGTTTGAAATTAAAGCTCAGAAAATTTATTTTTTTTATGAAAATAAAATACCAAAATAATTTTCTGTTTTTTTATTTTTTTTGAAATTTATAAACTGAAAATAAACAAATTATGGAAATAGAAAACAACAACATAAACCAAAGTGAAACTCCTGCTAATGAGGCAGATACACAGCAGGAAAAAAAATCGAATAAGAAAATGAAAAGTTTGGAAGCGGAAAGTGCTGAAAACAAAGATTATAAATCGGTTTTGGAAAGTAGTTTGTGCGAAGAATTTTTTAACAAATTTGATAATTACAAAGAGCAATCGCTTTCGGCGCAAAGGTTTAAATATTCCGATATTTTACCTTTGATTAAAAGGTTTGAAAAAATTTCGGATTTTAAAATTAAAACTCTCGGAAATTCGGTTCAAGGTCGGAGCATTAACCAAATAAAACTGGGAAAAGGTAAAATTAAAGTTCTGCTTTGGTCGCAAATGCACGGAGACGAGCCAACGGGTACGGCTGCTATTTTCGATGTTTTGAATTTCTTTCAAAAACAAGATGAATATAGTGAATTGAAAAGTCAGATACTCAGCAATTTATCTATTTATTTTGTACCTATGGTCAATCCCGACGGCACCGAAGTTTTTGCCAGAAGAAATGCCTTAGGAATTGATTTGAACAGAGATGCAATTACTCAAACAGCTCCAGAATCAAAGATTTTAACGAAAGTTCGTGCCGATATTTTACCGGATTTTGCATTCAATTTGCACGACCACAATCAGCATTACAGAGTTGATGGCACAAATAATTCGGCAATTATTTCTTTGCTTGCGCCGGCTTTTGACCAAGCCGAAAATGTTAATTCCATTCGTGCAAATTCAATGAAATTGGTGGTTGGCTTGAATAATTTGCTTCAAAAATATGTTCCTAATCATGTTGCCCGTTTTCGCTCTACTTTCGATGCCCGTTGCTTTGGCGACCAGTTTCAAAAAGCCGGTACCAGCACCATTTTGATTGAAGCTGGGAATATTCTCGATGACCCTGATAAACAAATGGTTCGCCGTTTTTATTTTATGCTTTTGGTTTGCAGTTTAATAAGCATTGCGGAAGGGACTTACGAAAACGAAGATATAAAAATTTATGATACAATTCCGCTTGTAAAACAAGATTATTTTGATTTAATCATTCGCAATGCACAAATTAAGCGAAATGGCAAACTTTTTAATATAGATATTGGCATTGACAGAGACGAAGTAACTATTTTGGACGGTAAAAATGATAAATATTATTACAAGAGCAACATTCGCGATTTGGGCGATTTATCTGCTTTGGCTGGTTACGAAGAGTTTGATGCGCGTGGTTGTGAAATTGAAGCCGGAAAAGTTTTTCCGCAAATTTTAAATAATATTCGCTCTCTGAAAAAGCTCAATTTCGATACTTTTGTGGAACTTTTGAAAATGGGATTCACTACTTTAAAACTCAAAAAAGTGCCTTATGGTGTGGATTATTCTAAATTACCAATTAATTTAGTGGCTGTAAATAAAGAAATTAACAACTGTGTGCGTATGAATAATACGGCAAATTTTCTACTTAAAAGGCATGGGATTGTTGTAGCTGTTATTGTAAATGGCTTTTTTTATGCTTTAGAAGAATAAATAAAACGGTATATTATTAAATGGTTGCATTATTTTTTTAGAAAAAAAATGCAACCATTTAATTTTTTTTATACTAAAAATGGGATAAATTTTAATATTTATTATTACGTAACTGCAACTTTTCCAAAGTTTTAGAACTCTGGAAAAGTTAAATAATAAACCGTTTGCAGTATAGCATAAAATATTAATTTTTTTCTAAAAAAAAATATCTAAATTCCGGTATTTTTACGTTTTTTTATCCTTAAAAAAAAGAATAGATTCGTTAGTAAGTTTTTATAAGTGGGTGATAATTAGGCAGTTTTTTATTGTCTTTATCGTGTTTGTATTGTTTAAAAAGATGATTGATTTGCCAGATAATAGTTGAAATATCGGAGTGAAGAAGAAAAAAATCAGAAAAATTGCAATAAACTATAAAATCGATTAATTCTTCCCCTTCCAATCCAGTGATTTTCTGAACCAGAATGGGAGAAAATTTTTCGGCAATTTTCTTTTCTACTTTTGCTTTTTCTTCCAGAGCTGCTACTTTTACTAATTGCTTTTGATAATAAGTGTTGAAAACGCTAATCGGAATACCCGGAGTAGGGCGCGGCATGGTTCTAATTTCTTTCAACTGGTCGGCTGAGAGAATACTTTCGAGCCAATAGTATTTATTTCCAGCCCATTTGGGCATTTTTTCGGCAGTAAATTCATCTTTAAATTTTTGCCAGCGCAAATCATAGATATTTACCGTAGCAATGTGGTAAGTTTTGGTCATCAAGCGAATGGGCTTGTAACTTCCGTCGGGTTTGGTGATTGAATTTACAAGCACATATTCTTTTTCAAAACCAATAGCAGAAACCACCAGAGTATCAGTAATATCGAGCGGAAGCTCAAAATAGCCATCGAAACTGCAAATGGTTCCGTCTTTTGTTTTTAAACTCAAAACATTGGCAAAAGCCACCGGTTTTAATGTTTCACCCTCAAGCACTTGCGTGCGAATGGTAGCCGTTGAATGGCTTTGATTGAATTTTTGAGCATTTGTTATTTTAAAACAAAATAAACAAATTAAAATGAATAGAATATTTTTTTTCAAAACTTTTTTTTTGCTAAATAGTTACAAAAACATTTATAATTGGAATTTAAAATTTTAAAAAATAACGTGTTTATTTTTTTTAATTTAAAAAAAATCTACTTATTTTTTTTGTAAAAAGCATAAGTAGATTTGCATTTTTTTACTCCAAATCTTTTAAAATAGCTATACATTCGTTGATGTAAGCATCTTTTTGGAGTTGTGCATGCCATTTTTGAACTGTGTTTGAGCGGATTGAGTCATTTTTAATTCTCAAAGTTTCTTCTTTAGTTGAAAAAAATTGAAGTTTGTATTTATTTTCACCAATTTTTTTAAACTTTTCGTTCAATTCATTTTCTTTTTTCGTTACAATTTTAGCTTTTTCTAAGTTTAACGAATTTAACGAATTGTCTTTTTGATTTTTAATCCAATCGGCTTTTTCGGAAATTAAAATAAAATCTTGGTTTTTTTCTACACGCGCTTTGCTTTTGCTACGCAATTTTTCTAAATTTTTTACGCGTTCATAATTTTTGTATAAAACCGAATTTATTTCAGTCCATTCCATCGGAAAATCTTGGTCTCTTTCGCTTATTTCGGCATATTGATATTCATCGGGCAAAAGAATATCGGGCATTACACCTTTTAATTGGGTTGAACCACCGTTGATTCTATAAAACTTTTGAATGGTTAATTTTATGGCACCCAGAGGTTTAACATCTTCTTGTTCGGGGCTTACAAAATAATCCAAATCAAAAAAACGCTGCACCGTTCCTTTGCCAAAAGTAGGACTTCCCACAATGATGGCACGACCGTAGTCTTGCAATGCGGCGGCTAAAATCTCTGAAGCTGAAGCACTTAAGCTATTTACCAACACAATTAACGAGCCTTCCCATTGCATACGGCGGTCGGTGTCGTTGAGAATCTGGGGTTTGCCAACTTTGGCTTTTACTTGCACTATCGGACCTTCTTCTACAAAATACCCCGACATTTCTACCGCATCGGCAAGCGAACCGCCTCCGTTGTCGCGCAAATCGAGTATTAGACCTTCAATATTTTCATTTTTTAGAGTTTCTATTTCCGTTAAAATGTCTTTTGCCGAAAAACGACCGCCTGCTTTATTAAAATCGGCATAAAACTTGGGCAAATAAATGTATCCGAAGCTATTTTTTCCTTTTTCGTCTTTAATAATTGCCGATTTGGCATAAGTTTCTTCCAAATTGATTACATCGCGAATGATGGAAACCGTTTTGATAGTGCCGTCCACTTTTTTAATGGTCAGTTGAACTTCCGTTCCTTTCTTTCCTCTAATAAGTTTTACGGCATCGTCTAAACGCATATCTACCACATCTACAGGCTCTTCGCTGCCTTGAGCTACTTTCAAAATCAGTGTATTTACCGTAATGTCTTCTATTCGCGAACTGGGGCTGCCGGGTACAATATCTACTATTTTTATGTAACCATCGCTCTCTGTGAGTGTTGCGCCAATTCCTTCCAATTGTCCCGACATGGAAATATCAAAATTTTCTTTTTCCTTGGGCGGATAATAACCCGTGTGTGGGTCGTAAATGCTTGTTATACAGTTCAAATACACCGAAAAACGGTCGTTTTTATCCAATTTTGTTAAACGTCTGTACCAATCTTCGTGGGTTTTTAACACTTTTTTTCGTGCATTTTCTTCCATTTCGGCAAAAGTTTTTACTTTGTAAGCGGTATCTTTTTTTTCAATGGCTTTTTCTTGCTCTTGTTGCATATCGTTTAAACGCTCTAAAGTTGCAAATTTCAGATACTTACGCCAATATTCTTTCAACTCTTCTTGGTTTTTGGCAAAATCCATTTTTTCAGGATTGCTTTCATATTCTTCATTTACTTTAAAATCAAACGGTTGTGCTAAAATATCTTTGAAATAAGCTTCAACTTCGGAAATTCTTTTTTCAAAAATTTCATTGCTGGTATTGAAAAATTCAAAATGCAATTCAGCTATTTCGTTATCTATTTGATTTTCATAGGCTTTCAATAGATTTACATCTTCTTGCAGCAAAAAGCGTTTGCCATAATCAATGCGTTCTAAATAAAGATTGAACACATTTTTTGAAAATTCGTCGTCGATTTGGCGCGGAGAATAGTGCGAACTATTGAGACTTTGCGTAAGCACATCGAGCAAAGCTTTGTCTTTATCGGCGTTTACAAAACTAAATGCTACCAAACCCACTAAGGTAGCTGCCAAGAATAGGTTTAAGATTTTTTTTGTCATAATTTCATTTTTTTATTGATTTACTTTATTTATAAAAAAGTAGGCTTTTTTTAGTTTTTAAAAAATTGTTATGAATAAAAAACGTTGTTTCTTTTTTTTTATTTGTCAAATTTTAGAAATTTCACAAATTTTACGCCTTGTTTTGATTCATTACTTGAATTTTTTATTTTGTAAAGTTACAAATATTGTTCTAAACTCAGTATTTTTTTTAAAAAGAATTAAAATTTAAAAAAAACATATTTAATTGATATATAGATTTTTAAATAATATTTTTTTTTTTTTGAAAAAAAATATTTTTAAAACAAATTTTCAATTTCTAAAAACAAATATAAAATATTTAGTTTTGCAAAAAAAATTTATACATTTAAAAAACGATTGTTTTAACAATTTTTAGTACAAATCAGTAAAATACAGCATAAAATAAGTAATTTTTAATTTAATAAAACATAAAAAATATGAAAGTTGCAATAATTATGGGGAGCGATTCCGATATGCCTGTGGTAGAAAAAGGGATTAAAATTTTGCGCGAATTTGGTGTAGAAGTGCAAGCGCATGTAATGTCGGCACATCGAACGCCTCACCGCGCTTTGGCTTTTTCTGAAAGTGCCGAAAGTGCTGGTTTTGAGGTTATTATAGCTGCTGCCGGCAAAGCTGCCCATTTGCCCGGAGTGTTGGCAGCCGTTACTATATTGCCCGTTATCGGATTGCCCATAAAGTCTTCTACTTTAGATGGTTTGGATTCTTTGTTTTCGATTGTGCAAATGCCAACGGGCATTCCCGTTGCTACGGTTGCCATTAATGGTGCCGAAAATGCGGCTTTGTTGGCTATTCATATCTTGTCGCTCAAATACGATGTTTTGAAAGAAAAACTGAGAGCTTACCGCAAAAAAATGGCGGACGAGGTGATTTTGAAAGATGCTGCCTTGAAGTATTAATTGAAATTTACATTTCTTAATTTATTGGTATTTATGTTAAAACTCTGTATTTCAATTAATTAATTAAGAAGTACAGAGAATTATTAATCATTTTACAAAACGTTTTTTACTTTTTTAACTTAAATTTTCAATATAAATTTTGTATTCCCAAAAATAAGTTGTATCTTGCAATGTAATAAGGCATTTATAAAATCTTGTTACATAATAATTTAATTAAATAAATCCATTTTTTTTAATAAAATTTTAAAAAAAAATGGAAATAAAATGAAGTTTTATTATTAAAAGACAGACTGATTTTAAATTGCTGAAAATCAATATATTAGTTTGTTTTTTTACAAAAAAAAATCAAATGAAAATAGATGTTTTATTAGGCTTGCAATGGGGAGACGAAGGTAAAGGAAAAATAGTAGATGTTTTAACTCCCAATTATAATGTAATAGCTCGTTTTCAAGGAGGTCCGAATGCGGGACATACTTTGGAATTTAATCATTTTAAGCATGTTTTGCACACCATTCCTTCGGGCATTTTTAGAGAGGGAACGCTCAATATCATTGGCAATGGCGTGGTAATGGATCCGGTTATTTTCAAAAAGGAAATTGATAACCTGAAAAAAATCAACGTACACTTAGAATCGACACTTTTTATTTCTAAAAAAGCCCACCTTATTTTGCCTTCGCACAGAATTTTAGATGCGGCTTCGGAGGCGCACAAGGGCAAAACCAAAATTGGTTCTACATTAAAAGGCATTGGACCGACTTACATGGACAAAACCGGACGCAATGGCTTGAGAGTAGGAGATATTTTAAATCCGAATTTTATTGAAAAATATAATTTTTTAAAACAAAAGCATTTTGATATTTTAAAAAATTATGATTTTGAATACAATATTTCGGACTACGAAAAAGAATGGTTTGAGGGAATTGAATGTATAAAAAGTTTTCAAATAATTGATAGTGAGATTTTTATAAATAATTTAATGCTCGAAAATCAAACTATTTTAGCCGAAGGTGCGCAAGGCACTTTGTTGGATATTGATTTTGGAACGTATCCTTTTGTAACTTCCTCAAACACAGTAACAGCCGGTGCATGTACGGGTTTAGGCGTTGCGCCCAATCGCATTGGCGAAGTTTTTGGTATTTTTAAAGCTTATTGTACTCGCGTGGGTAGCGGACCTTTTCCCACAGAACTATTTGATAATGACGGAGATAAACTTACAGAAATCGGACACGAATATGGAGCTACTACCGGTCGGCGCCGTAGATGCGGTTGGTTGGATTTGCCGGCTTTAAAATATTCGGTGATGATAAATGGTGTTACTCAGCTTATTATGACTAAAGCCGATGTGTTGCAGCATTTTGATATTTTCAAAGTAGCAATAGCTTATTTTATTGAAAACACCGTAGTTGAGAGTTTGCCTTACGACATCGGCATTCCGATAAAACCCATTTACATGGAGTTTGAAGGTTGGAAAACCGATATTTCAAAAATAAAGTCGGAAGATGAATTTCCGAAAGAATTAAAAATTTACATTGATTTTATTGAAAAATCAATTGGTGTTCCCATTACCATTGTTTCGGTAGGTCCGAATAGAGAAGAAACGGTTTTTAGAAAAAAATAAGTTTTTTTTAAAATTGTAAGGAATAAATTGTCCAATTCCATTTGAAGAAAAGTAAAAAACGTGTTTGGTTTTTTTTTACCAAACACGTTATAACAATGTAGTTATCCTTTTTTTTCTTTTGATGCGTCAAAATTTACTATTTTTTTTTACTTTCATAAAAAAAAAGTTGAATTAGCTGCGCGTAGTATAGTTTGGCGTTTCTTTGGTAATGGCAATATCGTGAGGGTGGCTTTCGATAAATCCGGCACTTGTCATGCGAATAAATTGAGAATTTTCTTTTAATTCGTCAATGGTTTGAGTGCCACAATAGCCCATTCCTGAACGCAAACCTCCAACTAATTGATAAATAGTGTCGGAAAGTGGTCCTTTGTATGAAATTCGCCCTTCAACGCCTTCGGGAACAAATTTTTGTGTATGTTCTTGAAAATAACGGTCTTTGCTGCCTTGCGCCATGGCACCGAGCGACCCCATTCCGCGATAAACTTTATAACTTCTGCCTTGATAAAGCTCTGTTTCGCCCGGACTTTCTTCCGTTCCGGCAAGCAACGAACCCAGCATAACTACATTGGCTCCGGCTGAAATGGCTTTGGTAATATCACCCGAATATTTTATTCCACCATCGGCTATAATTGGTATTCCATAAGCTTTTGCAACTTGTGCCGAATTATAAATAGCCGTAATTTGTGGAACGCCCACGCCGGCTACTACGCGCGTTGTGCAAATGGAACCGGGTCCAATTCCTACTTTTACCGCATCGGCACCGGCATTTATCAAATCTTCGGTGGCTTCGGCTGTGGCTACGTTTCCGGCTATAACTTGCAATTCGGGAAAAACTCTCTTTACTTTTTTTACCGCATCAAGCACCGACTGCGAATGTCCGTGGGCGGTATCAATTACGATAACATCAACGCCAGCCAAAACCAAAGCTCCAACTCTGTCCATCATATCCAAAGTGGGTCCAACGGCTGCGCCTACCAAAAGTCTGCCACCGGCATCTTTTGCCGAAAGGGGAAATTGTATGGCTTTTTCTATGTCTTTGATGGTAATTAAACCGACCAATTTAAAATCTTTGTCCACAATGGGAAGTTTTTCGATTTTGTTTTTTTTCAAAAGTTCTTGAGCTTCTTGCATCGAAACTCCTTCTTTGGCAGTTACCAATTCGTTTTTGTGAGTCATCGCTAAGGCTATACGCTTGGTGGTGTCTGTTTCAAAACGCACATCTCTATTGGTTATTATGCCTATTAAAACACCCGTTTCGTCGGTTATAGGAACGCCGGAAATGTGATATTTCGACATAATTTCAATGGCATCGGCTACTAAGTTTTCGGGTGATAAATAAAAAGGGTCGGTTATTACTCCGTGTTCCGAACGTTTAACTTTTTTCACTTCGTCGGCTTGTTTTTCAATCGACATGTTTTTGTGAATGATTCCAATTCCGCCCTCGCGCGCCATGGCTATTGCCATGCGAGCTTCGGTTACGGTGTCCATGCTGGCACTCATTATGGGAATATTGAGCTTTATTTTGGGAGTTAGAAATGAACTTACATCGGTTTCGCGAGGTAAGATTTCCGATTTTGCCGGTATAAGCAAAACATCATCAAAGGTTAAACCTTCGCCTATAAACTTTTCCATATTTACTAATTTTCAGTTGGTTATACGATTTAACAGAGATATTTTTTTACAAATTCTTTTATTTTTTTTTTTACAAAAGTACATATATTTTTGATAAAAAGAATTGCATTTTATTTTTTTTCAATTTGAGAATAAAAAAATTCATTACATTTAAAAATTCATTTTATCGGAATTTCTTTTTTTTAATTTATTGATATAGAATTATTTATATTAAAAAAAAATTTTTTTCAAATTTGGAAGAAAATAATTATTTATAAACTAACGAATGATAAGTGCTAAATCAATGTTAATTGTAGAAAATTAAATGATTAAATAATTAAATAATTCGTTTACACAAGTTTATAAAAAAGATGCTATAAAAAAAATTGGCTAAGCACTAAGAATTATAATTTTTAAAAAAAATATCTGCTTATTTA
>DYNA01000143.1 GCA_020721325.1 Paludibacter propionicigenes | reverse complement strand
TACTTTTTTAATGCTACCTGTTTAACAATGAATGAAACCGGATTTTTTTTGTTTGGCACGAATGCACGGATTTTTTTTGATTTTTTTTGAAAATTGTTTTTTATATTTGTGTTTTAATTTTTACAAATTTTATTGTAAAACCTCATTCATGACTTTCGACAAGAGAAACTTGTCGGGTATGGTTGGCAAGTAAGTTATCTGGTTTGCAAAAAAAGACACGACAATATTTGTTGAAATTAATAAATTACTAATTTCGCAAAAAAAAAATCAAATTTAGAAGACTTAAAAATGATAAATACAAAAAAACAATTACGTGAATGGTGGGATACAGAAAAAGAGGGATACCGAACAAAAGAACTTGGCGGTTCACAAGTATTTGTTAAGAAAGTACTTATGTCTTCCCAAATATTAAACCTTAAAGAAGGTAAAATAACTAAAAATAGTGAGAGCAGGAAAAATGAATTTTTGGAAGAAACTACAAAAAAAAGTAAAAGAGCAGATATTATCATTTTTATTGACAGTGAGAGAATTATACCAGTAGAAGTAGAACGATATGGAAACATTAAAGCAGGAGAATGGCAATTATTCAACTATCAGCGTGTTTGGGATAAAAAATGGGGTTTATTAACCGATGGCTACGAGTGGATTTTTTATCTGGGTAAAATTCAAATAAAAAAATTTACGATTGACAGCATTTTAGATGATACTGAAACATTTCTAAATTTTTGGAACGAATATACGCAACCAATTAATTACTATATTAACTTTTTTCAAGAGTATGGTCAGTTGTCAATATTCGAGGAAGACCTGAATATAAGTGAAAATCGACAAAATTTTTATATTGATATAACAACTTTGATTAAAAATTTTACAAATAAATTAAATATTGAAGGGTATTTTGATACTATTGAAAAAAAACAACGTGAAAAGCAAGCCATTGAAATCAGTTATGCCTATTTAATCCAATTTTTTTTATATAAAACATTGGTGGACAATGAATTTAGCACATTTACCAATGATTTTAAACAATGTATTTATTCTATTATCAGAAATTTACAAAACGAAAGATATATTGAAATTCTAAATAGTGTTCAAGAAATAAGTAATTTAATATCAAAAGATATTTATCGACCTTTCAAAGATGAACAACTTCATATAAACGAAAAATTAAAAATAAAAATTGAAAATTCTACCCCGAAATTAAGCGATATTTCGCCATGGCTCGATATTTTTATTTTTATAAAACGTTACAATTTCGCAAACATACGAAACGAAATTTTTGGTTTTATATACGAAAATTATTTAAAACAACTTTATGCCCAAGAACAAAGAGGGCAATATTTCACCGACCCTATTGTTGTCGATTTTATGTTGGAGCAAATAGGTTATACAAAAGAAAACTTAAAACAAAAAATAGAAAAACACAAAACAGATGAGATTTCAATCATTGACCCAAGTTGCGGAAGCGGAACATTTTTATATAGTTCGGTAAGAAATATAATTGAAAGTCAAAATGCAGAAAGACTTGATTATGCAAAAAAAACCAATGAAATAATAAATCAAAATGTTTTTGGGCTTGATATAGAAGAATTCCCTTTGTATCTGGCAGAAATGAGCATTTTAATGCGAATGTTGCCCCTGATTATTAACGAAAAATACAACAATCCTCTTGAAAAAAAAATAAAAGTTTTTAAAACAAACGACAGTATTTCGGAATTTTTAGATACTGCATTAAGAAATACAATGAACGATGTTAAAAGACAAATGGATAAAAATAAAGGTCAAACATCGTTATTTAAAGATGATTTGAATTTGGGTTATGTTAGTTATGTAAGAAATAAAGATGATTTGAACGATTTGAAATCAAGTTTGGAAAACAATCAAAGAATTTCGCGTTATCGGTTTGATTATGTCATCGGAAATCCACCCTACATAACTTACAATGAGTGTTCTAAGCAAAATGTTCTAATCACAAAATTGATACAAAGTAAAAAAGTTCAAATGAGTGATATTTACGGTGTTAATCTTAATACCGTTCCGGATAGAATGAAAGCGTATGCACCCAAACCGAATTTATATTCTTTTTTTATTGCATTGGGCTTGGCATTATTAAAAGACGACGGTAAACTTTGTTATATTATTCCTCAAACCGTTCTAACCGCAACAGATTTAGATGTAATCCGCTATCATTTAGCAAAATATACAACGATTGAAAAAATCATAAACATCAATGCAAACATGTTTATTTCGCGTGGTTTGGAACAAGATACCACCATTTCAACTTCCAGTTTAATTTTTGTTGTAAGCAAGAAAACTCATTCCCCTTCGCATCAAGTAGAAATAATAAACTATAAGAATGCTCATGATAATATTCAGACTTGCATTGAAAATATTAGAACCGGCAAAAAAATTGATAAATTTGAAGTTTCGCAAAAAAAATTATTAAAAGAAATAGCTAATTGGAATTTTATTAAATACGATGCTACCACTCAATTTTTATTTGAGAAGTATAATAAGTTAGAAAAATTTGATATTTATAGATTTGATAATTTTTCAAAAAAAATGTTTGATGCCAGTTTTTACTTTGATAAAGGATTGGTTTTTCCAAAAGATAAAATTTATTCTATAAACAATGAATTAGAAAGGGCAAAAAAAGAAAAATTTTTCTATCTAACACAAAGTCATAGTGATAAATACGAAATTCCTACAACAGAAAAAATTATTTTTTCAAATGATATAGTATTTCCCAAAGGAGCACAAGGTTTTAAAGTTTATAATGAAAAATATAAAATTATTTGGAGATATATGAACCCCGATAAGTTCTATTTTTCAGAAAACAATATAATGATTAGTTTCAATTGGGTTATCATTTCATCAAATAATAAGAATGAAATTTTATATTTTTTATCTGTATTAAATTCAAAGTTGAATAATTTCATTTTCAGTTCTTTACTTAAAAGTGAAAATGAAAAAAGTCTTTCTATAGGTATAAAATCAATCAAAGAATTTGGCAGGATACCCATAATAAATGATGAAAATAAACACATAAAACAAGAAATCATTACAAAAACACAGGAATTATTAGATATTGAAAAAGCAAAATTGTCTGATTTTGTTGATTTTACTAATGTAATAATGCAAAAATTTGATAATTTTTATATCAAAGATGATTTACTTGTTTTACAAAATAAAAATAAAAATATTGAATGCAAAATAAAAAAAAATACAAAATTGGTAAGCAAAATTATTGAAAATAATAAAGTAAAAGTAAGTAACAAATTATTTGAATCTGAAGAAAAAACAACTTTATCATTTTTAAAAAATATTCCTTGTTATGATTCTGAATACCAAAAACAAATAAAGAACTATGTTGATGATTTGGTTTTTTGTTTATATTTTGATTTAAAAATTGAAAATGTAGATTTTAAATATTGTAAGGATATTCATAATATATGTACAAATGAAAAAATATATAGACAAATAGAAACATAAAATACAATTTGATGTTTTTGTGATCGTTTGAAACATTCTTCTAAAAAAAAGCCCCCAGCGGACTGGGCTAATGTATCATCGCACCGTTGGTGCTTTTTTTAATGGTTGATGTTTTAACGATTAACGTTCTTTGGCAAAACTTAGAATTATTCTAAATTACAAAATATGTTCTAAAACATACATTGGGGGGGGGGCAAAATTCAAAATATTATTTACATCTTTGCAGCAGAAAAAAAATACCAGTGTACACACCTTTTTTTCTGAATTAAAAATAAATTATAAATATTAAAAAAACTTTTAAGAAATGAAAAAAACAGTTTTAATATTTTTGGCTTTAATAGTATTATCTTTTAATGCTAAAGAAGCATAAGCATGGAAATTCTGGGGAGAAGATGTAACATTTGAAATAGGTGTAAATTCAAATGCATGTGGAGATGGTTGTAGCGGAGTTTATCAGGAATATACCAGATACATTTTGGGAATACCCGTTAGCAGTGGTTCTCGAACAAATTGTTTTTGTTAATAGTGTCAGAAAGAAAACTTGCAATTATCAATAAATTAATTGTTTATATTTGTTTTGCAGAATGAATATCTTTGCGAGACTCTGCGTTTAACTTAGCGAAACTCTGCGAGAATCTGCGTTTTACGTTTCTCGCAGAGTTTCGCAAAGTTTACTTAAAACATTCAAATCAAAATATTGATATATTAAATTGAAATAAAGCAATTTACAAGTTTTCTTTCAAACACTAATTATTACATTTTTAAATGCTTATATTATAATAATTAATGCTCTGCTAAACTTTGTCAAAGTTGTAATTTTTTAATAGCTAAATAGTTAGTTCTCTATATTATAGTATAAAAATGGAACTTTGGCAAAGCATTGTTAATATTATTCATTTTTTATAAAAAATAATTATGACAATAAAATATTTTGTTTTGTTTATATTTCTGTTTTTTCGTTTTGTTTTAATGGCACAAATAGAAATAACCGGAACTGTCATTTCTGATAAAAATAAACCGATAGAATTTTGTTCTATTTATATTCAAAATAATGACGAAGGAACTTATACCAATGATAAAGGATATTTTAAACTTACACTTGCCGATACAAATAACTTAATTGTAATCAGTCATATAGGTTATGAAACAAAAAAAATTAGCTTTACAAAGATTATGCGTTCTCCAACGATACAATTAATTGAAAAAGAAACAAATATACAAGAGATTGTAGTTCTATCATCTCCAAAAACAAAATATTTTAACATTGGAAATTATAAAAAACATGAGAATCATTATTATTCAACCCGAAGAGGTAGAATACTTGCTTATTTTTTTGATGATGAAAATATTAAAAACAAAGAAATTACAACTGTATTTTTTAGAGTTGCAGCCAAAAAAAAATATGAAAGTTACGTCCGTTTGCGATTTTATTCTTTTAATGACCAAACGCAACTTCCGGATAAAGAAATAACAGAAAAAGAACAAATTATTTTAATTTTGGCAAATAAAAAATTAATTAAAGCAAAATTAAACAATCCGGTAATTATACCAAAAAATGGAATTGTAGTAGGTATCGAAATTTTAGGTAAACATGCACAAAATTTAGATTTTTCGGAATGTTCTAAAACAGAACCAACCTTAATAATGACAACTAAAATTCTAAAAAATAATACATTTGTAAGTTATCAAGGAAGAGAGTGGCAAAAATACAATCTAACGAACTCAAAAAATATACCCCAAAATTTAAAAATAGGGCTTACAATAGCTCAATAAAAACAGATAACAGTAAGGACAGTGCTTTTGTTTTTTTTGTTAGTTGCCTATACCAATCAATTTTATGAACGTTTAGATGCTACTATTGTAGCTACTGTTATTTCTCTTATTTATTATGTATATAAAATTTATTTTAAAAAAGAATAAATCAGTAAATATAGGCAAAAGCTAAGCTGGCGTGGTCGCTCCAAGCCACCCGCCAGCTAACATCTTTTTTGTTTGGCACGAATGCACGAAATTTTTTTTGCACATTGTAAAGACGCCCGCATGCGTTGTCTCTACGGTGCGGAATATTGCACGGTTTTAGTGATAAGATGACTTTGAAGTCATCATATCACTATTTTTTATCTCACACCTTTGGAGCTTCAAAAAAAACGAAAAATATTAAACATTCATCAAAACATTGAACAATAAACATTATTTTTGTATCGTTGTGGGAAAATAGTATTTTTGTGAAACGTAATATTTTTTTATTTTTGTATAAAAAAAGTAATAAAAGAAATATGGCTAAAAAAAATCAATCGAAAAGGCTAACGAGTCAGCATAAAGAATCTAAGGGTGTAGTCGGCATATTTGGAGATAAAGCAAAATCTCACGACTTAACGGTTGGAGAAATTTCACATTTTGTTATTAAACAACTTGAAAAGGAGTTTCCTCAATTAATTTTTCAATACAGAACAAGCATAAAAAAAGAGGAAATCAATGAAGCATTAAAGAATATTGACCCGGAATTAGGACAAACTCTTTTTGTATCAAATTCAAGTATTATACCAGATGGTGGAATAATAGAAGTAAAAGACGATAACGGAAATTGGAGAGTAATTTTAGTATCGGAAGCTAAACATCAAGGCAAAGATATTGAAAATATTAAAATGGGAAAACTCGTAGGTAAGGATAATAATCAAGACTTGATGGCTGCTGGTAATGCGATAGAACGGTCGCATAAAAATATTTCTGAAATAGCTAATTTTATGTTATCGGAATCTCATTTTCCATACATCTTATTTCTTGAGGGTTCTAATTTTTTAACAGAAACTATTTCAATTACAAGACCTGATGGAAGGGTTGTAACACTTGAATACAATTCAGGAATGTTAAATAGATTGGATAGATTAACATCGGCAAATTATGGAATGCCTATTAATTCCAATTTGTGTAAAAACAAATTTGTTAAACATAAAGATAAAACAATTATGCTTCAAGCAACTTCAATTTACACACAAGGGAATGGAGAAAAATGGGATAGAAAAAAAATGTTTGATATTATGCTTGAAATTTCTAAAACCTCGCTTCAAATATTAGGCAGTGAACTATTTAATCAGATAACTAAAAGATAAATAAATTATAATAAGGTCGAAAATGGCAAGAAATGCAACAAATGAATTGTTACAAAACGCTAAGAAATCGAAAAGTGACGAATTTTATACGCAGCTTTCGGATATTGAAAGTGAATTGCAACATTATGAAAGTCATTTTAAGGATAAAGTAGTTTATTGCAATTGCGATGACCCACGTATTAGTAACTTTTTTAATTATTTTGCCTCAAACTTCAAAGAATTAGGGCTTAAAAAATTAATCGCTTCTTGTTATCGAGAGCAAGTAAATGATTTATTTAATAAAGTAAAAAATGAAAATGGTTTTTTTTATGAATATACTGGCAATGAGGGCGAAAAAAGCAAGCCAAGTTCTACGGACTTAATTTACTTTACAGGAGATGGTGATTTTCGCAGTTCGGAAAGTATTGAATTGTTAAAACAATCCGATATTGTTGTTACCAACCCACCTTTTTCATTGTTCAGAGAGCATGTAGCCCAATTAGTTAAATACGATAAAAAATTTTTGATTATAGGCAATATTAATGCAATAACTTATAAAGAAATCTTTACACTAATCAAAGAAAACAAGGCGTGGTTAGGAATAAATCTTGGTAGAGGAATTTCGGGTTTCATTGTTCCCGAACACTACGAACTTTATGGAACAGAAGCTCGGATTGATCATTTGGGAAACCGAATAGTATCACCTAATAATTGCCTATGGTTAACGAACTTAGATACTTTTAAACGACACGAAGATATTGCTCTTACAAAAAGATATTTTGGCAACGAATCTGAATACCCAAAATACGACAATTATGATGGCATTAATGTAAATAAAACAAATGATATTCCATTGGACTTTGCCGGAGTTATGGGTGTACCTATAACATTTTTACATAAATTAAATCCCGACCAATTTGAAATCATTAAGTTTAGAAAAGGGGACGATGAAAAAGATTTATCAATAAATGGGAAATGTCCGTATTTTAGAATATTAATCAAAAATAAACGAATACAAACCAATTTTATTCAATTAACTGAAAATAAAAGAAGTAAATCGGTAGCATTGCATTTATTGGAATCGGTATAATCATTTGAAATTTTAATGGTTCATGTTTTAACGATGAACGGTTCATGATTTTTATCGAAATGTAGAGACAACGCATGCGTTGTCTCTACGGTGCGGAATATTGCACGGTTTTAGTGATAAGATGACTTTGAAGTCATCATATCACTATTTTTTATCTCACACCTTTGGTGCTTTTTAATGTGATTTTAATGTTAAATCTTTTTTTTTACAAAAAAGAGCAAATGTTAAATTTTTTTTAATCAAAATATAAACACTTCAATTTCAATAAAATAAAAAGAAAACAGAACTTTTAATTTCCTAAAAATAAAATAAACACATTCTAAATAACCACAAAAGTTTTTAAACATATCAAATACTAACAAATGTCATATTTCGCTTTTTTTACTCTCCTTAATTTTGTACCCGAAAACAATTACAAAAACCTGAAAAGTAAAAAATGTTTTTTTCTGCAAAAAAAAGAAAAAACAAAACAACTTTTTAGAAAAATGAAACTAAAAAACATTCAAAATAAATAGAAATGACACAACCAACCAAAGAGTTTACCGGCTGTGCAGCCATTTTGGAAAAACACCCGGGCGAAGGACGCGATAGTCTTATTCCCATTTTGCAAGAAATACAAGAAGCACAAGGGTATTTATCCGAAAAAGCCATAGTAGAAGTAGGAAAACATTTGAAATTGCCTACCAGCAAAATTTACGGAGTAGCCACTTTTTACAATCAATTTCGTTTCCAACCCGTTGGAAAATATCACATTCAAGTTTGTCGCGGTACGGCTTGCCATGTGCTGGGGTCGCTCACCGTTTTGGAAGAACTGGAAAAAGAACTCAAAATTAAAAAAGGAAGCACTTCCAAAGACGGCATGTTTAGCATCGAAGTAGTTGCCTGCATCGGTGCTTGCGGGCTTGCTCCCGTTATTTCAGTCAATGGCGAATTTCATGCAAAAGTTACCCCACTTAAAATTAAAGAAATTGTTAACGAACTTAAAAACAATGTTTAATTGTTAATTGTTAATTATTAATTATTAATTGTTAATTGTTAATTATTATTGTTATAAAAAAAACAATTTAACAATTTAACAATTTAACAATTTAACAATTTAACAATTTAACAATTTAACAATAGAACCATAGAATCAGATATAAATGAAAAATTTCCTTATAAATAATGTTTTGCACAATAATAAAGACAATATTGACAAAGCAAAACTTCAAAAAGAGCTTTCGGTGCTTCGCCGCGAAAGTTCTGACCGAATCACCATTTTTATAGGTGCCGGTACGTGCGGTTTAGGTGCCGGTGCCGACAAAACCATGCGGGCAGCCCAAAAATACATTCAAGAAAAAGGCATCGATGCCGACATTATCGAAGTAGGTTGCATTGGGCTTTGTGCAGCGGAGCCGATTGTGGACATTAAAATTCCGGGCAAAGAACGCATCTCATTCCAAAAAGTTACCCATAACAAAGTAACCGACATTTTAGAAGGCACTTTGCGCGGATACGTTCACGATGAGGCAGTTCTCGGACAGTTCGACACCTTGCCGGAAAACGAAAAATGGTCGAACGTACCTTTCTTGGGCGAACACCCTTTTTTCAAACCCCAAGTGCGCGTGGTTTTAGAAAACTGCGGAATAGTAAACCCTGTGGACATTGACGAATACATAGCCCGCAGCGGTTACAAATCCATGCTCGACATTCTTGCTAC
Source organism: Paludibacter propionicigenes (assembly GCA_020721325.1). GTDB lineage: Bacteria > Bacteroidota > Bacteroidia > Bacteroidales > JAIFNL01 > JAIFNL01. Next base: position 1,424 of record DYNA01000143.1, on the reverse strand, counting down.
CAAACAGCCCGCCGAAGTGTGCGACATGATTGAAAAAAGCGGTTTGCGCGGTCGTGGAGGCGGAGGTTTCCCAACAGGCAAAAAATGGAAATTTGCAGCAGCCGAAAAAGCCGAGCAAAAATACCTTATCTGCAATGCCGACGAAGGCGACCCGGGCGCATTCATGGACAGAGCCGTTATAGAAGGCGACCCGCACAAACTCATCGAAGGCATGGCAATAGCCGCTTACGGAATTGGTGCCAGCAAAGCCTACATTTACATCAGAGCCGAATATCCTTTGGCTATCAAACGCCTTGAAATTGCTCTTAAACAAGCCGCCGAATACGGTTTGTTGGGTAAAAATATTTTCGGAACGGGTTTTAATTTTGAAATAAAAGTAAAAATGGGAGCCGGAGCTTTCGTTTGCGGCGAAGAAACAGCTCTTATTCACAGCATCGAAGGCAAACGCGGTATGCCGCGTCCACGTCCGCCGTTTCCAGCCGTTAGCGGTTTGTTTGGTAAACCCACCATCATCAACAACGTGGAAACTCTTTCCAACATTCCGGTTATTGTTCGCAAAGGCGCCGATTGGTACGCCGCTATGGGAACGGAAAAAAGCAAAGGCACAAAAGTTTTTGCCCTTTCGGGAAAAATAAACCTCACCGGATTGGTAGAAATACCAATGGGAACAAGCATTAGAGATGTTATTTTCAAAATAGGCGGCGGCATTCCGAACGGCAAAAATTTTAAAGCCGTGCAAATGGGCGGACCTTCGGGCGGTTGCGTTACCGAAGCCAATCTCGATATTCCGATAGATTACGAATCAATCCTTGCCGTTGGAGCTATGATGGGTTCGGGCGGAATGGTGGTTATGGACAACGAAACGTGCATGGTTGATGTAGCCAAATTCTTTATGGACTTCATTCAGCGCGAAAGTTGCGGAAAATGTATTCCATGTAGAGAAGGCACTCGCCGTATGCTCGAAATTTTGGAAAGCATCACCAAACGCCCAAGCCAAGACAAACATGAAGCCCTTTTGCGTATGAAAGGCGTAATGGCTCTGGAAGACCTTGCCGTAGTAATTCGCGACACTTCGCTTTGCGGTTTGGGACAATCGGCTCCCAATCCGGTTTTAAGTACGCTCAAATGGTTCAGACAAGAATACGAAGAGCATATTTTTGAACGTGTTTGCAGTGCCGGAGTTTGCCAAGACCTCAGAATATTTGAAATAGAAGTGGATAAATGCACCGGTTGTACTATTTGTGCAAAAAAATGCCCTACCGATGCCATCATTGGAAGCAAAAAAGCACCTCACTTCATTGTTCAAGACAAATGTATTGCCTGCGGTACTTGTTTTGATGTTTGTAAATTTGATGCAATCATTATTAAATAATTATTAATTGTTAATTGTTAATTGTTAATTGTTAATTGTTAATTGTTAATTG
>DYNA01000142.1 GCA_020721325.1 Paludibacter propionicigenes | reverse complement strand
ATCAAAAATAATTTAGAACAAGGCGCAATGCAAATTTGAAACCGGAGCTTACTTGTGTAAGTGAGGATTTCTAATTTGGATTGCAACGCCGTTATAAGTTGTTTTTCATTGGTTGCTTAGTTTTTAAAATTATCAATAATATTTACAGGCAATAAAACCGAAATAATACCCGAAAGTCTGTTGGATTTATCATAAAAAACTTTTTTATTTTGCAAACCGTTAAAAACTTTTCCGGCTTTAGTAGCTAAAAGAATTTTATGGGTTTTATCTTCTTTGTCTTTCAAAATATTTTTATCAATTTCTTCAAATCTTTGTGCATCTTCATAGGAAAAGAATTGATAATCGGTTCTCCCGATGATTTCGTTTTTTTCAAACCCAATTGCATCGGCATAAGCCTTGTTGCAGCTCAGATATTTTCCGGTAGTATCTTTGTAATAAATCGGGTACGCAATGGAGTCTAAAATTCGTTCGTAAGCATCAATGGATTTTCGCTGTTTTTGGGTCAGTTCAATGAGTTCGGCTTCTTTTTCTTTGCTTTTTTCAACGGCGTCTTGCAATTGCTCTTGAGTGGCACGCATTTCTTCTAAGTTTTGGCGCATTTCTTCTTCTTGCGAGGAGAGCATCTCGGATTGCATTTGCGATTCGTCTAAAAGCTTGGCGGTCTGCGTGTTGGTTTTAATTACGGAAATGCTCGACGCTATGCTTTCGCCAATTTTTTCGAGAAAAGCGATTTGATAATTTTCAATATCTTTGAAAGAAGCGATTTCAATTACACCATAAATTACATCGTTGTATTTTAAGGGAACTAAAACCAAACAAATGGGGCTGGCTTCGCCCAAACCCGAAGTAATGGTGATGTAATCGTTTGGAATATCGGTCAAATAAATGGTTTGCGCCTCTAAAATACATCTGCCTACCAAGCCTACGCCCATGTCAAAAGTTTGTTCTTCGTATTTTCGATTGCTATAAGCATAAGCACCTTTTCGCTCGATGTAAAGATTGCGCTGGTTTTTGTCGTTTATTAAAAAAATAGCACCTTGATTTGCCTCCAAATATTCTACTAAGTTAGAAATAATCACATAGCTAAATTCGTCCACATCGTTGTTGTTTTGTCGCAAAAGCTCACTAAATTTGGCTATTCCGCTTGTAGTCCAAGTTATTCGGCGGTCTTGTTCTTTTCTTTTTTCATTTTCTTGAGTGGCATTGATTAAGCTGTTTTGCATTTCTACAATTGAACTTCCCAGTACGTCGTCTTCTCCGGCAAGTTCGTATTTTGTATTTAGATTGCCTTTTTCTATTTCGTGCGAAAATCGGGCAATAGCTTGCATTCGGGTTATCAATTGATTGGTGGTTTTTATTATTTGACCTATTTCGTCTTTGGAATTGGTTTTAATTTGTTTAATGTTGTTTATTTGTCCTTTTGTAATTTGCTCTAAAATTTCTCTGATTTCAATCAATGGCTTGGTAATGGAACCCGAAAAAACAATGGCTAAAATAAAATACAATATCAAACCCACAATACCTAACAAAATGGTATTGTAATATTGCGATTTAGCATCGGCAAGTACAATGTCCATGGGAACAACAATTCCTACCGACCAATTTTTTTTAATTCCTCTAAAAAGAACCGGTTGAAGGTAAACAATTACTTCTTTTCCTTCCAAATCATACGTTTGAAAAGACATGGCTTTTCCGGCTTGCAGGGTAGGTAATATATCGGCTTTATTTTTATATTTAGAAAAAACAGAATCGATGAGTAAACTTTTTAATTTGTCTTTTTCAGCCGCCACCACCAAACCTCTATAACTGGTTAAAAAAGTATAAGCTTCATTGTAAAATAGCATTTTTGAGTCGATAATTTCCAATAAACTATGAATGTCAATATCAATTCCTCCCATTCCTTTAAAGTTTCCGTTGTACAGAATGGGGGTTAAAATACTAATCATTTCGGACGAATCGACCGATTCGTCTTCGTAAACGCCCCAATAAGGGTCGGTTATTGTGCTATGGTGAGATTCTTTAACATAAGTAAGATAAGGGCTAACGTTTTGTCCGTCAGTTTCGCGTTCTCTTACATTTTGAAGTTTAAAATCCATTTCATCTCTATAAACACCAATGGTTTTTCGACCATAGTCAAAATTCCAAAGGCTGTCAATTGTATTTAATTGCCACGATGACCAAGCGGCAATAATAAAGGGATTTTGTTTTAAAATGGGAGTGCCTATTTTTTCATCTATTTCTATTCTAACGTCTAAACTTGTGTTGTAAAGATGAGCAATTGAATTGATATAAGTTTCTGAAATACCGATGTGATAATTAATTTCCGAACTGATAGAACGTGCATACGATTCGGCTGAGGTTTCTATTTGTTTGCCAATGTTTTCAATGGCATTTTGTTTGATAGTTTGGCTAATATAGCCTATTATCATTCCAAACAAAATGGTTGATACTAAAAATATTACAAGTAATAATTTGGTTCTTAACTTCATTTTTTTTAAAATTTCTTTTTATGAAAATAAGTTCAAAATATCTGATTACAAATAGTTTAACACTATCAAAACCTACTTTAAAAACGATAAAATAATGTTTCAAAGATAAAAAATATTACACAAAACAGCAAAACATTTTTTTTTTTTATTTATTTTATCCCTTCTACTATTTTTATTTCCTCATCGGTAAGTTCGTAAAGTTTGTAAACCATTTCATCTATTTCCCGTTCTAAGTGGTCGGTTTTTTCGCCGGTTTTCTTTTTTGCTAAGATTTCATCTACGAGTTTTATGAACGGGGCTTGGGCGGTTTCGGATATTTTTGGGATTGGAATATTATCTACAATGTCTTTTGTAAAGTTAATACCACCATCAATACCCGATGAACTATATGATTGTTTTAAAAAATAACGAACAAGTTTTGAATTCAAAATCCCCATTAAATAGAAAAAATTTGATTGCTTTTTTGGGTTTCTTAACATTAGTGTGGACTTACCAGCAATATATTCTCCATTAATATCAAAAAAACATTCAAAATAACGCATACCTGATATTATAATTTTTTCTGAGTTTGCCTGATTAACTCTTTTTGGAAAAAGTTTTTTAAAATTTAGTTTACTCACAACAGGGTGGGTGTATTTATTTTTTAAATAAGTTGTTGTTTTTATGCCCCAAAGTGAAATATAAGGGTCTATTGTTCCCGTGTTAATTAACTTATAAAAGTCATTAGAATTGGTGTTTGTATCTTCGAGAATATCTATTAATTGATACGCTTCACCAGTTGTAAAAGGATTTTCACAATCAATATAATCTTTCACGATAGATAATTGTTTTTTTATTTTTAGAATAATTGAAATCTTATCGGACAGCAAAATGCCAAGATTATCTATATTTATTAGTTTTTTTTCTATAATACTTTTTTGTGAGAATTTTTTATCAGAATATACGCTATCAATAATCATATTTCCACTTTTAATAGATTTAAAAAAACTTATTATTGGTGAATTACCTGCATCAAAAACTTTTATATTTGAACAATCGCAGATTTTATAAAAATTATTAAAATATAATTCACGCAATTTTTGTCCGTAGCCAATTGAAAGCCATTTATTGGGTGTTATAAAAGATTTTACACCATTTTTGTTTAATAATTTTAACGCTAATTCGTGGAAAGGAATATAAATGTCCCAATTACCTTTTGCTGTTTCAAATTTTTTATTTATATGTTCTCTAATTATTGGTTGCTTTTTTACCATATTTTCACTGTCAATATACGGCGGATTTCCAATCACAATATCAAAACCAGCATTACTTCCGTTTTCTTTGGGTTTGTTTATTTGCGGATTTATTTTATTTATGCTTTTATTTATTTCTTTTATACCGGCATTGATGCTTTTTAGTTTGTAAACAAAACTCATATTGGGTTCACTTACAATGTTTTTCTCTACCTTGAAAAGTTCACCGTAAATGACAGAAATGGTTTTATTAATTTTTTCTAATAGTTCTTTTACCAGTGTTATTTGGCTTTGAGCAATGTTGGTTTGCAAATTTACAATATGTTCCTCTATATTTATTTGTTTCAAATACAAATTTATAGCATCAATTTGCTTGTTTAATATTACGATTTGAGCATTTGTATTTTCTACATTTTCGCTTATTTTATCGTTTCCATTTCCGTTTACGATTGCCAGATTTAAAATTTCGGGAAAATCTAATTGCCAATCGAAATAATTTAAAGGTTTTTCGGGGTGTTTTTTCAAATCTTTCAATTTTTCTAACATACGGTTAAAACCTTCATACTTAATTTTACGCTCTGTTATTTCTACTGTTTGTTTTTTGTTGCTTGCATTTTCGCGGTTTATGCCTTTTTCTTTTAAAATTTGTTTTTCAATTTCGATTAATGTTTCCAACAAATCAATTTTGAGGTTACGAATTTTTAATTTTAATTCATTTTTATCAGTTGTTGAATGAAAAAACTCGAATTGTGTGGTATGAATGTTTTTTGTATTATCGTTAATTCGCTTAAATAAATCGGGGCGGCTTTGTTTTAATGCCGGATTGTTTAGCATTTTCCAATCTATTTCAATTATTTCGTCTTCAAATTTACTAACCAACGAGTTACCTACTACAATTTTATAATCTAAGTTTGGCAGTGCTTTTGGTTTTTCTTCGTCCACCACCAAACTAAGCCAAAATCTGAGGCGTGCAATATCCACCGCACCTTTTTCTATGTCCACACCGTAAATAGAGTTTTGAATAATGTTTTCTTTTACTATGGCTGGTTTCCATTCTTGCTCGGTTTCGTAAGCTATCACTTCTTTTATGGTAAATATTTCTTGCAACAAGCCCACAGGAAATGCACCCGAACCAATGGCAGGGTCGCAAATTTTTACGGCATCTAAAAGTTTGTCTATTTCTTGTAATTCGGGTTTTGTAAGCGTAGAAATTTCTTTTTGTTTTACAAGTGTTTCTATTGCAACTTTGTCAAAGTTTTGAACTTTGACAAAGTTCGTAGCCAAATATTCCGACAAACTTTCTTGGCACATGTAATGCACTATTTCTTTTGGGGTGTAATATGCTCCTTTGTCTTTGTTGTCTTCCAAAAGGTTTTCAAAAATATGTCCAAGCATTTCGGGGTCAACGGCTACGGTTTGTTCATCGGGGCTGTCTTCGTAAACCGTAAAATTATAAGCGTTTAGAAAATCAAGGAAACCACGGGTTTTGGGGTTTTCTTCGTCCCAAACATTATGAAAAAAATCAGCTTTGAAAGTAAGTATGTTTTTATTGTCGTCAATGTCTTCTTTGTCGAAAAGACCACCATTCAGAAATGGAATTTTACGCACTGAGCCATCGGGCATCGTAAAATTGTCATTTTCACGTTTTTTATTTAAGGTGTCGAAAAAAAGTGTTTTTAAGTGGTCGTTGTAAAAAGTTTCGCTCATTCCGGCTGTGCTATAAAACTCGAATATGAAATTTTGCAGTCCGTCTGTGTATTCTAAATTGGTAGCACCAAGCCACCCTTTTTTCTGCACAAAATAAAGAAAAACAATACGCCCAAGTAATTTTTTTGAAAAATCACGAATTGCTTTTTCATTGTCGTTGAAAACTGTTTTTTTCGTTGTTGATTGATTAAGGTAGTTCACAAAATTGTTGTAATGCCTTAGATATTCCTCAAAAAACGCTTTGCTTAGTTTTTCTACGGAAAATGCTTTTGTAAGCGTTTCCATTGTTAAACTTTTTTCATCGCTTAAAATTTCAAAACGTTCGGCGGCTGTTTTACAACTTTCATACGTTCCTAATAAATAAGTATATCGTTTTGCATTAGTTTCTTTTTTGGTTACCTTTCCATCAATAACATCGCTTTCTTTAGCAATAAAAGTAAGTCGCCAAATATTTTTATTAGAAGGTATTACAAAATTAACCAAAGCGGCTTGTCCGATAGTTAAAAGTTTACGTGCATATCGCTGAATAGCAATTTTGCTGTATTCAATTTTAATTTGGGGGTGCAAATGAATTTCGTAACAAGTAATATCCGTTCCGTCTTTCAATTCAATTTTACCGTAAATAAAGACTTTTTGAATAACTTTACTTTCAGCAGTATTTGGTTCAATAGAAGCAGGAATAGGATTTTCAGACATTTGAAAATGAGAGCCAAATACTGGACTTAAAACTTCTTTTGCAAAAAGATTTAAGTCGTAAGGGCGTTGTAATACTTTTTTTATTTGTGCTTGGTTTGCCATAAGTATAGCTTATTTTAGTATTTTTTTTATTTCTAAATCAAAATCAGAAATGTAGTTGATATCTTGAATTATTTTATATTTTTCAAATTCGCTTTCTGCAAATGTTTTTGCAATATCTGCTGTTATTTTTCCTGAATTTGTTAATATATCTCGTTCGTTGAATTGCAAAAAAGCATTTAATTTTTCAATCCAATCTCTCATATTCATAATTTTACGATTATTTGCCTGCAATTCGGCATAATCTAAATACATGGAAACAATTCGGTTTAAACTGTTAAGTTCATCTTCGTCTAAATAATTTTTAGCGATAGACACATCTGTTTTTCTAATTCTGCCATCGGGTACATTTTTCCAAGTAGTAAGTCCCATGTTTTGTTTTTCACTATCGGCGCGTGTATATATAATTTCTGCAGCCGTTTGTTTTGTAATAGCCCAATGCAATTTATTTTGAACAGTTGCAAAAAATTGTTTTGTTTCTACACTGTCTTTATTATAATCGGCACTACATTGAGCATAAATATCTGTAATTTTTTGATAAAATCGGCGTTCGCTCGAACGTATATCGCGGATTCTGGCTAATTGTTCTTCAAAATAATCTTTTCCGAAAATATTGTCAGGGTTTTTCAAGCGTTCGTCGTCCATTGTAAAACCTTTGATAATGTATTCTTTAAGCCGTTCGGTTGCCCAAATTCTAAAATGTGTAGCTTGTGTGGAATTTACTCTGTATCCAACGGAAATAATTGCATCAAGATTGTAAAATTTTGTATTGTAAATTTTGCCGTCTGTGGCAGTATGTTCCAAAATGGAACTAACTGAACTTTCATTTAATTCGCCACTTTCAAAAATATTTTTTAGATGTTTTGTAATAGCAGGTCGTTGCACACCAAAAAGTTCAGCAATTTTTTCTTGTGTAAGCCAAATATTTTCGTTGCGTAAAAATATTTCAACTTTTACTTTACCGCTTGGTGTTGTATAAAGTAAAATCTCGGTAAACGAATTATTGGGAACTGCCGTTTTTTTCTTTTTCATGAATTTATTTAAAACTTTGTGTTAAAACTATTTTTGGGTTAATGATACCAAAATTAAAATTGTCATCTTTTATTATGCTATCCACATTAGAAGAAAAATCAAATTTATCTAAAATATCAATAAAAAGTTTATCAACAAATTGATTGGGTTCTTTTAATAATTTTTCATTTGCTGCAAAAAAAACATTAATATCTTTTGGTAAGCCTTTACTTGCAAAAGCCCCTTTTTTAATCATCTCCATTGCACGATTTAAAGCAGATTTTTTTTGCTGGGTTTGAGCAATTTTTTTTACAGCATTCAAATTAGTTAATGCTTTGTTTTCAGCAGGGCTTAAATTTCCTCTGGTTACGTTTTGTAAATCTGCTTGGTTTTTTTCCGATTTGAAAAATCTCATTGCTGTAAGCGTTTGTTCGTGGTGCAATTCGTGTAATTCAATCGCTTTTTCTTTTTCGTTGGCTTTGAATACTTTAACTGCCTGCAAAAAATTCAATTCAATGGTCGTCATTTCGGGTGTTACCAAACAAAATACGCCCGGATGGTTATCGCTTTTCAGATACGATAAAGATGTTTTTTGTAATGGATAGGTAATTTCGTTGTTATCTCTATTATAAATAGTTGGGTTTAAGTGCTCCTGTGCTTTTCTACCGCAACGTGCTTTGTTTTGAATTTTTTGATATTCAATAAACTTGTGTGGGTAATTTTTTTTGAAATCCCTTAATTCAATCAGATATTTAAGAATTTCGCTCTCTTCTTTCACAATTTTATTTCCGAACAAGGCTCCCTCTCCTTTTTCTTCGAAAATAGAAAATATTTTATTATCTTCGCCAAAAGCAGTGTGGAACGCTTGTAATTTTCGTAAAGCAGTTTTTACTAATGTTATTTGTGCATCGCCTTCGGTAGAAGGATAAAAATTATACACATAAATAGTATCGGCACGTGAGCCAATACGATTAATACGCCCGATACGTTGCATTAACCTTGTAGCATTCCAAGGTACATCATAGTTTACAATCATATTACTCCTATGTAGGTTTATTCCTTCTGCCAAAACTTCGGTTGTAATAATTATATCGTAATCAAATTTCCATTTTTCTTCATCTAAATTTGCATCAAAGTTTTCGTATAAAACAATTTCTTTGTCTTTTCTGTTTTCGGCACTTATTGTTAAAATACCCTTTTTTGTAACTTTTTTTAATTGTTCAGTTAGTTCTTGTGCAGTTTCTTTGCTTTCGGAAAAGATTACCAATTTACCGCCAATGTTTTTACTCGTATCAAAAAACTCGGTTTTAATTTTATTGGCAAATTCTTTAAGTTTTGGGTCTTTGTTAATTTTATCCCAACGTTCAACTAAATCATCAATATAAACTTTATCTTTTTTCAAATTTTCAATAAATAGTTCATCAAAATCATTAGCATTGTAAGATTTATTATTTCCGCCTCTTTGATTTATAAGTAATTCAATTTGTTCGTAACTATTTCCTTCTTCCAAAAGTTTATTAATATCCAAATCCGGCGCAATAAAAACAGTGTCATTTTCAAACATTTCTATCATATTATTAATTGCTTTCTGCAATCTACCCAATGACATTTTAAAAGCAAAAAAACTACTTTCCAATCGCTTGATTAACATAGTTTTCATAATTGCCGATAAGGTTTTTGAAATTTGCCCAACGTTACCATACATTTTTCTGTCTTCTTCTTTTGCCAAAAACTCAATGGCACGATAACGAAAATAACCAATTCTTTCGGTTTCGTTGCCATCTTCGTCAATATTTGTAAGTAACGTAATCGTATCAAAAAATAAAGTGGCAAGTTTACTATCTAAATTGTAATACAATGCAATAGGGTCGCCAACTTTGGGAAATTTAATGTTTTGCCTTTTTAAATCTTCTAAATATTCCGGCACATTTTCAATGTCGGTTCTTGTACGGCGAATAACCAATGGTTCAATTACATCGTCTCTTAATTGTTGGAATAATGATTTTAATTTTTTGATATTTAGCGGATTTTCATTCGCCAATTTTTTGTATTTTTCATTCAGCGGTTTGAAATAGGCTTGTAAATTTCGGATATTTTCGAGCGTGCTGTTTCGTTTGTCTTGAAATAAATACAACTGATTTTCAATGTCGTCTGGTCTATTATTTAATGGGGTTGCAGAAATTAATATGATTTTTTTTCTGCTATCACCGTTTTCAGAAGGTCTTATGCGTGGTGTTTTGCAAATTTCTTGCAATTTGATATACATATCGGTATAATCATTTCTAAACTTATGGCTTTCATCAATTACTATCAAATCAATTTCTTCCGAGTTCAGATTATCGTAATTATTTCGGTCTAATATTTTATGTAAACTGCCAATAGTAATAAAACTAAAATGAATATCCAATTCAAATTCTTTAACCGTCATTCTCCAGCCTTTTTCAATAGCGGGTGGTACTACTACCAAAACTTTTGTGTGTGTGCCGTTTTCGTAAATAAATTTTTTGACAACCATACACGCCACAATAGTTTTACCCAAACCGACCACATCAGCCAAAATAAAACCATTGTGTTTCACCATTATAGCATATCCCTGATTTGCCGCATCGGATTGATATTTTAGACGAACATATTTGGGCGGCAAAAGTAAATCAATATTATAAGGGTCGTATTCAACACGTTTACCGAAATATTCAATAAGCATTTTAATATAAATTTCGTAAGGTGTAAAGTTATCACGTAAAAAAGTTCTTTCTTTTAATTTTTGTGCTTCTTCTTTTAAAATAGGTTCAGATTGTTCCCAAAGTTTTTCAAATTCTTCGGTTGCAAATTTAACATCATCGTAATCCCTTAGAGCAACATTAAATTCATAATTCGATTGCGGGTTTGCACCAAGTCCGGCATCGGTTAAATTCGATGAGCCTGTAATGACTTCGCAAGATGAATATTCGTTGAATACGCGTGGTCTGAAAATATAAACTTTTGCGTGTATTGTTTTGCTTGGGTGCGCTCGCATTTCAATTTTACCACTCACCAAATCTGCAATAAATTGAAACAATCCATTTTCAACATCTTTACTATAATCGGCTTCTTGTATATCGTCTGTAATTTCATTTAAAAAAGTTTCTTTTATTTGCTCCGGATTTGCCAAATACAAACGTCCTTTTTCCTGATATTTTTTTGTTAAGTTATCCACATTAATACCAACTAATATTCTTATTTGAGGAATATTATGCAAAAAACCTTGTATTTTAAAATAACCCGAAGCCCTAAAATAACCAACCAAAGCATCGAAATGATTCAAGTTAGTAATATTTTTTAAAGTTCCTTCAAACTTTTTTAATACACTATTGTCTTCACTATTAGTAAAAAATTTTGTTGGCATATATAACGATAAATTTAAATTGGCTATGTTTCTACTCTATTTTGCAATACAATTTATTTTTCTTTTAACACTTAAAAATAATTCAAAATATCAAATAGAAGTGATATAAATATTTTAAAAAAAATAAAAACCCATTCAGCACCCCTTTATTTAGCAAACAACCTTTTTATAAAAAACAACAACAAATCACCCGAAAAAAAACGAGCGAAAAAAAACAATATGTTATTTTTTATAAAGGAGTTTCTCTATCGAAAGTCCTGAATGAGTTCTTAAATAAAATTTGTAAATAATTACAACCGCAAATATAAAAAACAATATTCAAATAAAAAA
>DYNA01000141.1 GCA_020721325.1 Paludibacter propionicigenes | reverse complement strand
GAAAAAGCCAAAAAAGCTATGATTACTCATCAGAAATGTGTATTTTTGCAGAAATTCCATTTGCTTTTCGGTTTCTTCACGTTTTATTTTTTCAAGTTCTATTTGCTTTTCGGTTTCTTCACGTTTTGTTTTTTCAAATTCTATTTGCTTTTCCTTCTCTTCAATTTTTTTGTCCTTTTCTTCTATTTCATTATCCTTTTCTTCTATTTTTTTATCCTTTTCCTCCAATATTTTACCTTGCTGCTTAATAACTATATCGCGCAATGACAATTCGTATTCTTTTTCGCGCTCTTTTTCGGCTAATTCTTCCAAAATTTCATCTTCTATATCCATCACTTTTCGTATTTGGGGTTCTTGGGCTGCTTTTTGTAAACGGCGAATGAGTTCTCTGTATTCTTCCGGAAAACTTTCTTCTTTCACATTCAAAATATGTTCGTCTTCGGTGCGATTGCTCTGGTCAAATACACTTAATAACTTTTCCAGTTCATTGCGCCGCTTTTCTTTCAATTCAGGGATAGGAATGGTGTAACTTTCATGATTTAAGCTGTCTATGAAATATTCTTTCTGCTTTATTTCTTTTCCCGTGCTTACATCAATGTATGTTTTCTTGGATTTTATAACTGGCACACCGTGTATATTTTCCAACTTATGTCCTAAAAAGTAAATACTGATTATTTCACATGCTCGTTTTATTCGCTTTCCGTTTTCTTGGGTGATGTAAATATTTTGCTTGTTGCTGTATTGCGCTCCCAAATAGTTGCGAAAACGCATAATATCGGTCGCAAATTTTGCTTTTTGAATTTCTATCAATACAATTTTATCTCCTTCGGGCGTTTTTATTTTTGCCGAAAAATCCAATTTATAAACGGTAAAAAAGGTCATGCCTTCTTCCCTTTTCTTTTTCGTTTTTTTTACCGCTTTATTTTTATCAATTTCGGCAATAAATTCTTGTGGACGAAATTCGAGTATTTCAACATCTTGACCTATAATGGAAGAAATCAACAGCTTAGCTATTTTGCTGTCTTCCATTAAATATTTGAAAACCACATCATATATCGGATTGGCTATGTGCATAAGTTTGTTGTTTTATTTTTGCAAAATTACTATTTTTTTTACAAATTTGCAAAAGTACCTTCAAAAAAAGATTAAAAAAGATTGATTTCGAAATGAGCAACAAGGTCGCTCGGAGCGAGTCTATTACTTTGTTCGCACGACCGCATGCGTTGTTCCTACAATATGCCATTCACCAGTATAAAACAAACATTTTCAACGAAATCAGTAAAGTTCTCTCTAATTTTTTTTCATTTTTTATGTAGAGGGGATTGGGATTTGTTTGCAAGATGAGGCTTACGGGCAAAGTGGAATTTTAGTATGTAAGTTATTTTTTCTTTTACAATAGTTCGTTATTTTTTTTGCTACGAACGCACGAATAAACTCAAATTCAAGATAAGAATAAAACGTTGTTTTGTGCATTATTTTATTGGTTTTTAATGAATTACATCAATATTTAACGAACTATTGTTTTACACATTTTGTTTAAAAACTCATTCTCGACTTTTATTTCAATAAAAAGTCTTTTTTTGACTTTAAAATGCAATACTAAAAGGTTTTTAGAATTTTACCAAAAATTATTTATTCTTGATTATTGTAAGTATATCAAAAAAATGAATGTGTTTTTAAACAGCCTTTTTTTTGATTGCAGATAAAAAATAATTCATTAAGTTTGCACTGTTTTTAAAACGATTTTTTTTGTAAAAAAAAATATTTAAAAACTTGAAAAACAAACGTTTTACTTACAAATAAAACCCAAAATGAACGTAACTAAAATATTAAACGGCCTTGAGGCAAAACATCCGGGCGAAAGCGAATATTTACAAGCTGTAAAAGAAGTATTGGAATCGATAGAAACCATTTATAACGAGAATCCACAGTTTGAAGCAGCCGGCATTATCGAAAGAGTGGTTGAACCCGACCGTATTTTAACTTTTAAAATTCCTTGGTTAGATGATTCTGGCAAAGTGCATGTAAACTTAGGTTACCGTGTGCAATTCAACAACGCTATTGGTCCGTACAAAGGCGGTTTGCGTTTTCACCCCAGCGTAAATTTAAGCATTCTAAAATTCTTAGGTTTTGAGCAAATTTTCAAAAACAGCTTAACAACTTTGCCTATGGGTGGCGCAAAAGGCGGTTCTGATTTTGACCCAAAAGGAAAATCCGATGCTGAAATTATGCGTTTCTGCCAAGCTTTTATGTTGGAATTGTGGAAATTAATAGGTCCCGAAACCGATGTGCCTGCCGGAGATATAGGTGTTGGAGGTCGCGAGATTGGTTTCCTTTATGGAATGTATAAAAAATTGGTTCGCGAACACAACGGCGTATTGACCGGAAAAGGATTAAATTGGGGCGGAAGTAAAATTAGACCCGAAGCCACAGGTTTTGGCAATGTTTACTTTGCTTATGAAATGTTATCTACAAAAGGCTTATCGTTTGAAGGCAAAACAGTTACCGTATCAGGCTTTGGCAACGTGGCTTGGGGTGCTGTATCAAAAGCAACCGAATTGGGCGCAAAAGTAGTTACCATTTCAGGACCAGACGGTTACATTTATGACCCCAATGGAATTTCGGGGGAAAAAATTGACTTTATGCTCGAACTAAGAGCTTCAAACAACGATATAGTAGCACCTTACGCAGAAGAATTTGAAGGAGCTATTTTCCACGCCGGAAAACGTCCGTGGGAAGTAAAATGCGATATAGCTCTTCCATGTGCTACTCAAAACGAATTGAACGCTCAAGATGCTCAAAATCTGGTAAATAACGGTTGTATTTGCGTATCGGAAGGAGCTAACATGCCTTCAACTCCCGAAGCCATTGAAAT
This sequence comes from Paludibacter propionicigenes, assembly GCA_020721325.1. Taxonomy (GTDB): domain Bacteria; phylum Bacteroidota; class Bacteroidia; order Bacteroidales; family JAIFNL01; genus JAIFNL01. The sequence goes on along the minus strand of DYNA01000141.1, from coordinate 8,091 downwards.
TTTCCACAAAAATAAACTTTTATTTGCTCCCGGAAAAGCTTCAAATGCTGGTGGTGTAGCTACATCGGGCTTGGAAATGTCGCAAAACTCCATGAAATACGCTTGGGCTTCTGCCGATGTTGATGACAAACTTCGCCGAATAATGAAAGATATTCACGAGGCTTGCGTTAAATATGGCTCTCAACCAGACGGTTACGTAGATTATGTGAAAGGTGCTAACATAGCCGGTTTCTTAAAAGTTGCCGAAGCTATGCTCGACCAAGGAATTATCTAAACAAATTTAGTTTTAATAATTTTTATAACTACTTGATTACAAATAGAACAGGTTTTACCCTTTTATGGTTTCAATGGTTTTATTTTTATAATTTAAAATATTTTTTTATAAATAAAATAAGAATATTAAAAGGGAACAATTTTATTGAAAAAAAAAAACTCGAATAAACATTCGAGTTTTTTTTATATCCGATATATCCTTTGTAAAAAATAATTTCGGTATTTATATTTTCCAAATTTTTGAAATTTGGAAAATATAATCGATTGACGATTTAATTTGATTTAAAATTTTAGGAATAACAATTTTTTTTTAAGATTGTATTTCGATTAAATTGAAGGGAATAGACACCAATTCTTGATAGTCTTCGCCTGCATTGTAAATATCTTCGTCAGAATAAAGCCAATTAACTACAATTTTATGCCCTTTGCCGTTCATTTCTTCTAATTTTTTGAGCAATCGCAAAATCCACATCGACGAACTGGTGTTGAAATACTCCAATTCAATGGTGGCAGTGGTCTTTTCGTGCGGACGAAGTGCATACTGCTCCAACCAATCGTTGATGATGGGGCTGTAAAATTTGTGTGCGTTTTCGGTAATCGATTTGCCTTTTATGGTCAAACGTCCTTCTTCGGCATTGAATTTTACAAAAGGGGTTTTTGCTGTTTCTTCTATCAATATTGTTTCCATATTCATTAAATATCTTTAATTATGAATTATGAATGAATGTTTTTTTTTATAAAAATAGTAATAAACTTTTAATCTACAAGTTTATTTTTATACATTAAGAGTCATTGTATCAATTATTTGCAAAAGCTTTCAATTTAATAAGCAACACGATGTTTACGAACAAATTGATATTATGACTTACAGATTTAAGGATAAATTAAAAAACAAAGATAACTTTTTTAGGTTAATCATTATTTTACAAATTTATAAAAATCTATTTGCACAAGCAATTTATCGCCCAGTTTATTTTGCAATTGTTTTAACTCGTCCAATAAATGACTTGCTAAGTTTGCATCAGCCAACGCATTGCGAATTTGCCACCAACCGGCGTCCCACGTTTCAATTTTAAATTTTGGGGTTCTTATTTGGTTGAGATTTGCAAAATAGAATTGATAAATTTCTTTGCCTTTTTGCAATAATTGTTCACTTTCGCCCGATAATGTTTTATTTTTTAGCCATTGAGCCAAAAAACGGTCTTCGTTTTTTGCCATAGAGATGGTTATTTCGCTATCGGTGCATTTCCATTTTTTTACTTCCCCCAAAGGAAAAGGAAAAAAATGATTGTGGACTTGATAGGTTTCTCGTTCGTAAATTACATTTCGCAAAGCGGCTGTTTGATTGGCTATTGCAAAAATATTCCAAACCGTGCAATCAATTATAAATTCGTTTGTTAATTTTGCTTTGGGTTGTAAAAATTGGTCTCTGTCATTTTGCCAACTTGCTTTTGGTATTTTACGAACAGCATGAATAACCATTGCTTTTTCAAAATTTTCCGCAGTAATGGATAAAGCTCCGGCACTCACATAAGGCATTGATAATATGCACGTTTTATTTTGATGTTGCATATCATTACCGCCACACATAAGCGACCCCAAAAATCCTTTTGCAATTCTATCTCTTGGGTCTTTATTCTGAGATTTTATATTTATTGCAGAACCAACTGGCGGGAATTTTATTGTTGCCGATGGTCTTTTTATCCATTTATTAAGAAATTTTTCTTTATTTTCGGTAAGAATTCTTTTTGTTCCTATTTTTTCAACCTTTTCATTAAAAACATCAAGTTCAATTTTTTGTTCTTCTAATCTTTTTATTTTATTCAGATTCCAAAGTAGAAAACCAACAGGGAAAGCGTTACTTTTACTTGTACCTGAAAAATTTGCAGATGAAAAAATAAATCCACTTTCAAAAGTATGCTTAAAAATTTTATCTCTAAATTTTTGGTCGTTGTTTGAGTTCAAATATTTTAATGTTGAAAATAAACCCAAAAATGCCGTTTTATTTTCAAATTCTTTTCTTATTCTGAAAAGAAATTGTGTAAAAAGTTCGCGAGAAACTTCGCCCAAATCTTGTTGGTGCATTACTTTTCGTAACTTTGTATCGCTCACGCTTTGTTTACTTCCTCCGCTTGTGCCTGCTTTTTGACTTGTAGCAAAAGGCGGATTAATAAATATCAGCCATTTTATTTTGGGGTTGGATAAGTCTTGTTTGAGTTTTTCGGGAAGTTTCCATGTAAATTTGTAATCAATTGAGCCGTTGGCAAATACATTTTCAACATCATCGTTCAGATAATCGTACTGAAAACAATTTGCTTGGGGAAACAATCGAACGCAATGCTCTACATCTTCTTTGTAAATGGTTGATAAATAGCAATATTTAAGGGCATCAATGGGCAAATGATATTCTAAATTGCCCGTACCGGCTGCCATATCCCACAAGCGGTATTCGCCTGTGTTCCACCATTCTTTGCCCACTGTTTTTTCTATGTAATCCAATGCTTTGGCTGCAAATTTTACGGGTGTGAAAAATTCACCGTAAAATCGGCGAAGGGTTTCGTCGGTCAATCTATCTATTTTTGCAATGATGCTGCGAATGATGTCGGCATTCTCAATTTTTTGGTATAAATTCCAAAAATGTTCGTAATCACGTGGCAATATTTTCTTAACTCGTGCCTCTTCGCCGGCGAACATAAAAACCACTTTGCTGTCGCTTTTTTGAAAAAAACTTCTGCCTTGCTGAATGTCGCAAACAAAATAGCGAGAAGTTTTTAAGCCGTTTCTTACTTGGTCGCCAAAAATACTGTTCCAGTAATTGTAAACATCTTCAAAATTACTTTCATTGATTACTTTTTTTTCAATTAAATTTTGCTCGTATTGCGACGATAAATAATTGCGTAATAAATCGGAAAACTCAGTATATCCGGCAAGTTCCTGAATTTTATAAACGTGAATATCTTTTAAAATTTGATTCTCTGCCAAATCATTTATTAATTGGGTATCGGGTGTGCTTGGGGTTAAATCCCAATCGTATTTTTCATTTGTATCGTTATAATATTCAGACCATTGAATAGTTTGAGTTAATACAGCTCCATCGTGATTTGCCAAACAAAGAATAGGCGGAATGGGTTTGTCGGTTTGTCCGAATTTCAAACGTCTTACATAATATAAAATTTGAGCAAGAATGGCAGCTCTTACTTTAACATTTTCAAGGTTTTTTTCGTATTTGAATTCAAATAAAACGTGCGGAGTATATAAATCGAGCCGTTCGGAAGTATCATACTGAATATCAAAATGCTTTGCGTAAGCATTTTTGATGTCCTCTTCCGTTTTGCCCGTTTGCAAGGCGTTTGTAAATTTATATAGTTCCGGTTTTGAAATCATTTTTATTTTTTTACAAATACTGTTTTAAGTAAATGTTTGAAATTCGTTTATACTTTAAATAGTTTAGTTATCTTATGAGTTTTTATTTTTATGTAAATGCCTTGTAATTAAAACTTTGCCAAAGTTTTTAAGCTTTGGCAAAGTTACCGTTTGTAGTATATAGTGTTTGAAAGAAAACTATCAAAAATCGGTTCGACCGGCTTGTCCGGTCTGTCCGATGGGTTTGTAAATGCTTATCCGTCAGATGAGAACAAGTCGGTCAGACGGATTTAAAACTTGCTTTTTTCAAAACTATGGAGTTTTCTTTCAAACACTATATAAAAACACCTGATTTTACTTTCTTATTTATTTTTTTGTAAAAAAAAAGTTAAAAAAGCTTTTCGTAAACCGAGTAATACTGTTCAAAACGTTCTGCAATGTGTTTTTGCAAGTCGGCTTGTTTGTATTGCTCGGTAATTTGCATTAATTGTTGTAAAATAAGCATCGAAGTTTGTGCATCGTAAGCCGAGCCAATGGCGGCTTCGGGGTTGAGTGCCAAAGCATAACGAAGCTGGTCGCCGGCCGTTTTGGCAGTTTTCCTTACCAATTCGTTGGCAGTTTTTGTATTTCCGATGAAATAATATGCTTGTATTAAGGGCAATACATCTCTGTAATAAGGAAATTTCTTTTCGGGCATAATTTTCATTACATGTTCCAAAACTTTTCCGGCTTTTTCTTTTTCGCCCTCTTCGTACAAACGAATGGCTAATGCCGAATAAGTTTCGCGCAAGTTGAGCAGCGAAATTACTCGCAAATTGTGTTCTTCAATCAAAACATTGTCTTTTTCCATGTCGCCCCAAATGTATTTTTCCATCAGGCGATTGTAAAGAATTTGGGAGTCGATGTCGCCTAATTCCAATGTGGTTTTTTCGGCTTTGTAAGGCACTAAGCGATAGGCAAAACCGTCTTGTCTAAAATAGTTCCAAAGGTTCAAATAGCTGCTTTTTCCGGCACTGATGGCAAAATAAATGGGGCGTTCCCAGTTGTTGTTTGCCAAAATGTCGAGTACTATCATGTCGCTTTTGCTCAGCGAGCCGGAAAGTTTCCAAATCAATTCTTTTTCTATTTTGTTCATTCGGTTGGCAGGTACCAAACCTTGGGCTACCACTTTTGCACTATCTACGGCAAGCGAAAAGGTGTTGCCGGGCAGATAGTTGTACTGTTTTCCATTGGCTGCGATTTGAGCTTCGGGACTGTCGGAGGCAATGAAATCAACTGCTTTTTTGAGGTCTATGGGCGTTTGTATTTGGCTCAAAATCGGAATTTGGTCGCGTTTGCCTTCAACGTATTTATCGGAAGACATGGAAATAGGAAGCGGCTCGGAATCATAAGCTTTCATTTTCATTTGATTGATGTACCAATCGGCGGCTAAAAGGCTTAAATTCACTACTCTCACATCGGTTCGCACGCCTTCTACTTCTTGCACGTACCAAAGCGGGAAAGTATCGTTGTCGCCATAAGTGAACAAAATGGCGTTGGGTTCGCACGAATTTAAGTAATTGATGGCTATGTCGCGGGCTGTGTAACGGTTGCTGCGGTCGTGGTCGTCCCAATTTTGCCAAAGCAAAACCGTAGGCACAAAAAGCAAACCTACAACGCCCGAAACAACGGCACTGAGCTTGTCGTTGAGCTTGTTTTTTAAGCCACTGTAAAGAGCCAACACCCCTATTCCTACCCAAATGGAAAAGGCATAAAACGAACCGGCATAAGCATAATCGCGCTCACGCGGCTGGTAAGGCGTTTGGTTTAAGTAACCCACTACGGCAAGCCCCGTGAATAGGAACAATAACAGAACGACCCAAAAATCGGTTTTGAAATGTTTGTACGAAAACATCAATCCCAACAAACCGAAAATAAGCGGCAAAAAGTAATACGTATTGCGTGCTTTGTTTTGTAAAATATTTTCCGGTAAACGCAATTGGTCGGTCAAACGCATGTTGTCGATGAATGGAAAACCACTCAACCAATTGCCTTCGTGCAGACTGCCGTGTCCTTGCGTATCGTTTTGTCGCCCAACAAAATTCCAAAGAAAATACCTGAAATACATGTGTCCGATTTGATAATTGAACAGAAATTTGAGGTTTTCACCAAAAGTGGGTTTAATTAAAATTTCTTGTTTGTCGCCGTTATCTACGGTAATTTTTTCGCCTATAACATCAGCCCACGATTCGTAGCCGCGTTTGTGGCTGTCTTGCCACGAATACATGCGGGGCAGAAGTTGCATAAAACGCTCATCGTAAACATATTCGGGTTTTACATCGGCTACAATGTATTTTGTATCGGAAGGAATATAAATATTTCTTCCATCTTCTACATCAATAACCGGAGCGTTGTAAGTAGGTCCGTAAAACAAAGGGCGGTCGCCGTATTGCTCGCGGTTGAGGTAAGCCAAAAGAGCAAAAACATTTTCGGGATTGTTTTCGTCCATAGGCGGATTTGCCATTGAGCGAATAACAATCATGGCATAACTGGTGTAGCCGATAAAAATAACGGCAAAACCCAGCAAAAGGGTATTTAATACAACAATTTGATTTTCTACTAAATAATAAATTCCTCCGGCTAATGCCAAAATTAAAATCAAGCTCAGCAAAGCCGAACCAGTCATAAACGGTATGCCCAAAAGGGTTAAGGCTGCCGCCGAAGTAAGGATAATGAGCCAATTGTTTTTGTTTTGGTAAGAAAGGAAAATACTTATTATAAATAAACTGATAACCAAGAATAAATAAATAAGTAAACCGGAATTGAACGGTAAACCGAAATCGTTTACAAAGAGCAATTCAAATTTTGCGGCAACGCCCACCATTCCTTGAATAACTCCATACATAATCGAAGCCAAAAGTGCAATGGAAATAAATCCGGCAATTAAAATACCTTTGGCATTGGGTTTGAATTTTTTAAAATAAACTACATAAACAATGGCGGGAATGGCTAACAAGTTGAGTAAGTGAACGCCTATGGAAAGCCCCATAAGATACGCAATGAGTATGAGCCAGCGATTGGCGTATTTTTTGTCCGATTCTTCTTCCCATTTCAAAATAGCCCAGAAAACGACTGCCGTAAACAACGACGACAAGGCATACACCTCGCCTTCGACTGCCGAAAACCAGAAAGTATCGGAAAAAGTATAAGCCAACGCGCCCATACTTCCGGCAAATAAAACGGCAAGAGTTTGTGCGGTGGTTATTTCGCTATCGTTTTTTACAATGAGCTTGCGCGAAAGGTGGGTGATAGTCCAAAATAAAAATAAAATGGTAAAAGCACTCGAAAGAGCCGAAAGCATATTAATCATAGCCGCTACAAGGGCTGTATTGCTGCCTGCAAACAGTGCAAAAAAGCGTCCGAGCATCAAAAACAAGGGTGCGCCCGGCGGGTGTCCGACTTCGAGTTTAAAGGCGGTGGCTATAAATTCGCCACAATCCCAAAAACTGGTGGTCGGTTCGAGCGTTAATGTGTAAGTTGCGGCGGCAATGACAAACATCAGCCAACCTACAAGTGTATTGAATCGTTTAAATTGTTTCATTTTCTTTTTATTTTTGCTTTACAAACCCTATTGGGTTTGAATGGCTAACTATTCTTTTTTATTGCGAATTGTTTTATTTTCAATGCCTTAATGTTTTCACCAAAACACTTTACATTCAAGTTGCAAAAATAGTTTATTTTTTTATTATTAAAAAAAATATTTTATAAAAAGAAAAGAATGAAATTTTAGGCGGTTAAACTAAAGCTGGCGGGGTCGCTTAAAGCGACCCCGTTGCTATACTAATACGTGAAAAATGTTTTGCAAACAGTTCTTTTTTTTTGGGAAATTGCAATGAAAAATGTTTTGCAAACAATTCTTCTTTTTTGAGAAATTGCAACATAAAATGTTTTGCAAACATTTCTATTCTTTTGAGAAATTGCAATACAAAATGTTTTGCAAACAAAGGTACTTTTCACGAAAAAACAGGCGATGTTTTGCAAACAATGGCATTTTTCGAAAAAAAACAGGCGATGTTTTGCAAACATTACACTTTTTTCAGAAAATGAAATAAAAAATGTTTTGCAAACATCGCATGTTTTCGTACTTGCAACAAGCATTGTTTTGCAAACATCGCATGTTTTCGTACTTGCAACAAGCATTGTTTTGCAAACATCGCATGTTTTCGATGAATCAGGGAACTTTGTTTTAAAATCAAAGGGCTTGGATACTGTTACAATGGACATTGTTTGCAAAACATGTAGCATGGCAGAAAAAAAACATGCCACTTATAATTATACAAGGCATGTTGCGAGTCTGAAAACATGCGATGTTTTGCAAACAATGCTTGTTGCAAGTTCGAAAACATGCATTGTTTTGCAAACAATGTACTTTGTAACAGAAACGAAGGGCTTATGATAGTTGTAAGTGCTATGTTG
>DYNA01000140.1 GCA_020721325.1 Paludibacter propionicigenes | reverse complement strand
TAATTGTTAATTGTTAATTGTTAATTGTTAATTGTTAATTGTTAATTGTTAATTTTCTTGTATTAAATTATAATTTTTAAAATTTCAATTAATAATTAATAATTAATAATTAATAATTAAAAAAAAAGGTTTTTTTTATAAAAAATGAAAAAATGAAAAAATATAAATTTAAAATAAACGGAAACGATTACGAAGTAGAAGTGAAAGACTTTGAAAACGGAACGGCAAATATAGAAGTAAACGGCACGTGCTATCAGATAGAAGTGGATAAAATGAAAACCACAACCACCGTGAAACCCAAAACACCGATTTTGGTACGTTCGAGTGTTCCAAAGCCCAATGCAAACGAATCGAACATTCAAAAGAATGAAGGTGTAAGTGTTAAATCGCCCTTGCCCGGTACCATCGTTAAAATTTTAGTCAAAGTAGGCGATACTGTAAAAGAAGGCGACAAACTTTTAACAATGGAAGCTATGAAAATGGAAAACAACGTATTAGCCGAGAGTGGTGGCGTGATTTCCAAAATTCATATTACCGAAGCTCAAACCGTTTTGCAAAACGATACGTTAATCACTATTTCTTAATTGAAAAAAATAAAAGAATGAAAAAATTATTAACTGTACTTGGCATTATTGCAACATTAAGTATTCTTTCTTTTTTTGTACATGCCAAAACGCAAGATACAATAACAAGTAAATCAGAGCAAACAACCGCAGAGATGTCGGCAGCCGATAAAGCCATTGATGGTGTTGAAACCTTTTGGCTTTATACCGGTTTTAGAAATTTTACCAGCGGCAACATGATTATGATTTTTGTAGGCTTAATATTTATTTTCTTAGCCATCAAGTACGATTATGAGCCTCTGCTGTTAGTGCCTATTGGTGTAGGTATTTTGATTGGCAATATTCCGTTTCTCGAAGAAGGTGTCAATTTGCAATTGGGTATTTATCAAAAGGGAAGTGTTATGTATTATCTCTACCAAGGGGTTGTGCTGGGTATTTATCCGCCACTTATCTTCTTGGGCATTGGTGCTATGACCGATTTCTCTACGCTTATATCCAATCCAAAATTAATGCTCTTGGGTGCTGCGGCTCAATTGGGTATTTTTGCTACCTTCTTAGGTGCTTTGGCTTTGGGTTTTCATGCACAAGAAGCGGCAGCTATCGGTATCATTGGTGGTGCCGACGGTCCAACGGCTATTTTCTTGTCCTCGAAGCTTGCAAACGGTATCAACATTTTGCCCGACGGCACTACGGTTAAAAACCTCATCGGTCCCATAGCCATTGCTGCTTATTCGTACATGGCACTTGTGCCGGTTATTCAGCCTCCGGTAATGCGACTTTTAACCACAAAAAAGGAACGTCTTATTCGTATGAAACCTCCTCGTTCGGTTTCCAAAACCGAAAAAGTTTTGTTTCCTATCATTGGCTTGTTGCTTACCGGTTTCATTACGCCGAGTGCATTGCCTCTTTTGGGAATGTTGTTTTTCGGAAACATACTTAAAGAATCGGGCGTTACCAAACGACTTGCCGATACGGCTCGCACTTCGATGATAGACATTGTAACCATGATTTTGGGTATTACAGTGGGAGCTTCTACACAAGCCAGTGTATTTTTAACTCCAGAGTCGGTGTTGATTTTCGTTTTGGGTGCTTTGTCGTTTGTAGTAGCAACTGCCGGAGGTGTACTTTTTGCAAAAGTGATGAATCTGTTCTTAAAAGCTGAAGACAAAATTAACCCATTGATTGGCTCTGCCGGAGTTTCGGCTGTACCTGATAGCGCACGGGTGTCGCAAATGGAAGGTTTGAGAGAAGACCCTAACAACCACTTGCTCATGCACGCCATGGCGCCCAACGTAGCCGGAGTGATTGGCTCGGCAGTGGCAGCAGGTATTTTGCTTAGTTTTTTATTGTAAAAATATAAGCAGGTTCAAAACCACAACCTTTGCCAAAGTTTTAAAACTTTGGCAAAGGTGAATTTTATAGGTGCGTATCCACAAAAAAACAGGCGAGTCGCAATTGCACCTTGCCACTAAATTTTTTAAAGTAGAGCGAGTCGCAATTGCACCTTGCCACTAAATTTTTTAAAGTAGGGCGAGTCGCAATTGCACCTTGCCACTAAATTTTTTAAAGTAGAGCGAGTCGCAATTGCACCTTGCCCATATTTCAAAAAAAAATAGGCGAGTTGCAATTGCACCTTGCCCATTTTTTTTTGAAAAATATTTACTTTAAATGGTTATAATTTGAGCTTTTGTTTTTATGTAAGTGCTTTTTAATTAAAACTTTGCCAAAATTTTAAACTTTGGCAAAGTTACCGTTTAAAGTATAGCTATCGACTTGCGGATTTTAGGAATAATTAAGAAAAACAGCTTTTTACTCTGCTTTTGTTAACAAAAATCTAAAAACTAACCTTTAGCAGAATCCTCTTCCAAAAGAAGAATATCAGCTTCTTTTTTAACCGTTTCGGGGCTTTCAACAGCTTCTTTGGGTATTCGCATTCCATAAAACGAACGCCAAACAAAGAACATTCCCACAAGGAAAAACACCAAACCAATGTACGGAGCGTAATTGGTGCCACCGGTTTCTTTTGCATGAACAATGAGTTCGATGGATATTTCTGTTGCCAAAAGTCCGAATAATGTAGAGAATTTAATAATCGGATTGAGCGAAACCGAAGAAGTGTCTTTGTAAGGGTCGCCCACGGTGTCGCCGATTACGGCAGCGTCGTGTAGTTTTGTGCCTTTCATATTCAAATCCACTTCTACAACTTTTTTAGCGTTATCCCAAGCACCACCGGCATTTGCCATAAAAATAGCTTGAAACAAACCAAAAGCGGCTATTGAAATCAGATACGAAACAAAGAAATTGGGGTCAAAAAATGCAAAAGCAAGTGTAAGTGAGAAGATTACAAAGAAAATATTCCACATACCTTGTTGAGCATATTCGGTACTAATTTTAACAACAGCTTTGGAGTCGTTAATATCGGCTTCTTCTTTATCAAGATTGATGTTTTGCTTAATGTAAGTAACCGCGCGGTAAGCTCCGGTTGTAACTGCTTGAATGGCTGCACCTGAGAACCAGAAAATAACACTACCTCCGGCTATAAAACCCATCAACACTTGTGGGTCGGTAAGTTGAATGGCTAAAAGTCCGGTTTTTTTCAACATCAAAATAATAGAGAAAATCATGGTTGTAGCACCAATTACGGCAGTAGCTATTAACACGGGTTTTGCAGTAGCTTTGAAAGTGTTTCCGGCAGAGTCGTTTGCTTCGAGAGCTTTTTTGCCGCCTTCAAAGTTGGGTACAAAACCAAAATCGCGCTCTATTTCTTTTTCTATATCGGTAATGGATTCGATTTGCGAAAGCTCAAAAACCGATTGAGCATTGTCAGTTACCGGTCCGTAACTATCTACTGCTATGGTAATTGGACCCATGCCCAAAAGTCCGAAAGCAATTAATCCGAAAGCAAACACTGCCGGATAGCCGCCAAGTATGTCAGAAAGGTCGGCACTTACCTCATAACCCACAAACATAAGGGCTACAATTGAAAGACCAATCCAAATGGCACTAAAATTTCCGGCTACCAAACCCGAAAGAATATTCAAAGACGCACCGCCTTCGTCAGAAGCCGTTACAATTTCTTGTACGTGTGCAGATTTGGAGGAAGTAAATAATTTGGTAAGCTCAGGAATAAGAGCTGCCGCCAAAGTTCCCATAGAAATAACGGTTGAGAGTTTCCACCACAAGCCGTCTTCCAAACTGCCTAAAAGAAAATAACTTACCAAATAAGTTGCAACAATAGAAAGCGTTGAACCAATCCAAATTAAATTGGTTAGAGGCACTTCAAAATCAAAAAGTTCAGTTTTTTCGCCGAATTTCGCTTTCGCTAAAAGATTATTTATTTCGTAAGAAGCAATGGAAGTAATGAGCATAATCAAACGCATTACAAAAATCCAAGAGATAAGAACCGCTTGAAAATCAACATCGGGAAGAGCAAGTATAATGAACGAAATAAGAGCTACACCCGTAACACCGTAAGTTTCAAAACCATCGGCAGTTGGTCCAACGCTATCGCCGGCATTGTCGCCTACGCAGTCGGCTATAACGCCCGGATTACGTGGATCGTCTTCGCCAATTTTGAAAATAATTTTCATTAAATCCGCACCAATGTCGGCTATTTTAGTGAAAATACCACCTGCAATCCGCAAAGCACTTGCACCGAGCGACTCACCAATGGCAAAGCCCACAAAACAAGCTCCGGCACTGGCTGCATCAACAAACAACAAAATGGCAAGCATCATAATTAACTCTACCGAAATGAGCAAGATACCAATGCTCATGCCCGATTGCAACGGAATACGCATTACATCAAAATATTTGCCTTTGAGCGAAGCAAAAGCCGTGCGGCTGTTGGCTAAGGTATTGATTCTAATACCAAACCACGCTACGCCATACGAACCAGCCATACCCAAAACAGCCCAGAAAAGTACTAAGGCTATACTACCGGCTTTCATGTCGGTGAGAACCGAAAAATAAAATAAAATGATAGCTCCTACTACGGCAAATAAAATAGCTAAAAATTTTCCTTGCTGAATGAGATAGGTTTTAGCAGTTTCGTAAATAACATTGGCTATGTCGAGCATAGATTTATGCGATTCGAGTTTTTTTATTCGGGTATATTGCCAATATCCGAAAAGCAAACCTAACAATACAATTCCGATACCGTAAAAAAGCAAAGCAAAACCATTCCAAGGCATTGTATTTACAGTACTTTCGAGTGGCGGAACCACCAAGTCGGCTTCGCTCGCATAAGCCGAAAAACCCAATGCGTTTGCGAGTGCCAGAAGAGTTAAAAAACGTTTTTTCATTATTGTAAAGATTTAATTTAAAAAAAAATAATTATTTTAGTTTAATGTTATGCTTTTTTATAATAGAGAACTGATTACCGTTCCTTTTTGCTTAATTATTTACCAAAAATACATTTTAATTTGTAATAAAAAAAAATATAATTTGTTAAAAATTAAATAGATAACCAAAAAAAATGCATCAAAAAATGCTTTTTAAACATTTAACAAATATATTAAAAAATTAGAATAAAAAAGATATTTTAACATTTTATTTGTAAAAAATTTCTTTTTGCAAAAAAAAATGGTTTTAAGTCAGATTTTTTTTACCTTTGCAAAGAATTTTATACTTAAAAAAGATGTTGATTGACGAAAATTTTTTTTTAGAGTTAGATACAAAAGTTTACAATTTTACAATTCACGTTATTAGTTTTATAAAATCTATAGAAAAAATGGGTTTATACGAAAGTAATAATGTAAAATTAATGAAATTGGCGGGCGATTTGGCGGTGTCGTTTCCCGACTTTTCGCAACTCGATAAATCGCTTATTTCACAGAAGTTAGAAGAAATTCACTACAATGCTAATTCGTGTTTTAAGTTATTACAAAAAGTAGATTGCAAAAACAAATTAATTAACGAAAAGTCGAATTTGTTAATTGAAGTAAAAATAATTTTAAAAGACATTGAAACCATTTTGCCTCAATTCAAAATGAATGAATAAGTTTTTTTTAACTTTAATTGCATTGACAAATACGCAAAAATTTATTAACTTTGCCAAATAAAAAAATTAAAAGAATAAAAGCATAAACAGAATGTATTTAGCACCATTAAATTACGATAGATATTTCAAAAAAGTGTTTAAAGAAACTGAAATTGCAAAAAAGTTTCTGGAAGATTTTTTTGACATAACCATTGAAAGTATTGAATTGCTAACGCACAAACATAAAATTACAGACGATTCGGTTGCCGTTGAATTTGATTTTCGATGCAAAATTAAGGGGCATCACATAATAATTGATATGCAACAATGGTACAAACCCGATATTGTAAATCGTTTTTATGTTTATCATACCATTAATTCGGCACTTCAATTGGAAGAAATGCCCAATAAAAATATTTTTATAAACGAAGACGTAACCAAAGAAACAAAGGATTACACAAAATTGCAACCCGTAATCACGCTCATTTGGTTGGTTGATGATACTTTGAATTTTACCGAAGATTATGTTGCTTACAATATGACTCCGGAGATTGTATCCGATTTTATTTCAAACGAAAAGCTTTGGCTTGAAAAGGACATTCAAAAAATCATCAAAGAACGCGAAATTGCTATCAATCAATTAAATAACGACACAAAAAATTTAAGTTTTTTACAAAAAAACAGATTGATTTGGGCTTTTCAAAAAAATATAGTTAAAAACGAAAAATTTACAAAATACAAAGCTTGGTTTGAATTGGCTGAAAAAACAAGAAATAAATTAAATTCCAAGTCCGATTTCATTCAATTTGAGCAAGATAAGATTTTTGCCGAAATCATTCGCAGAATAAGCAAAGAAGTATTGACCGATGAAGATGTTAAATACATTGAAAACTACGATAATTTTTGGGAAGGTGTGAAAAGATATGAAGAGGGTATTAAAAATGAAAATAATTTGGAAGTAGCAAAAAAATTAATTGAAAGTGGTATTTCTAATAAGATAATAGCATTCAGTACCAACTTGGCTGATGAGGAAATTGACGAATTGCGTAAAAATTTAAAAATAAATTAAAAGCATAAAAAGAATGTATTTAGCACCATTAAATTACGATAGATATTTCAAAAAAGTGTTTAAAGAAACTGAAATTGCAAAAAAGTTTCTGGAAGATTTTTTTGACATAACCATTGAAAGTATTGAATTGCTAACGCACAAACATAAAATTACAGACGATTCGGTTGCCGTTGAATTTGATTTTCGATGCAAAATTAAGGGGCATCACATAATAATTGATATGCAACAATGGTACAAACCCGATATTGTAAATCGTTTTTATGTTTATCATACCATTAATTCGGCACTTCAATTGGAAGAAATGCCCAATAAAAATATTTTTATAAACGAAGACGTAACCAAAGAAACAAAGGATTACACAAAATTGCAACCCGTAATCACGCTCATTTGGTTGGTTGATGATACTTTGAATTTTACCGAAGATTATGTTGCTTACAATATGACTCCGGAGATTGTATCCGATTTTATTTCAAACGAAAAGCTTTGGCTTGAAAAGGACATTCAAAAAATCATCAAAGAACGCGAAATTGCTATCAATCAATTAAATAACGACACAAAAAATTTAAGTTTTTTACAAAAAAACAGATTGATTTGGGCTTTTCAAAAAAATATAGTTAAAAACGAAAAATTTACAAAATACAAAGCTTGGTTTGAATTGGCTGAAAAAACAAGAAATAAATTAAATTCCAAGTCCGATTTCATTCAATTTGAGCAAGATAAGATTTTTGCCGAAATCATTCGCAGAATAAGCAAAGAAGTATTGACCGATGAAGATGTTAAATACATTGAAAACTACGATAATTTTTGGGAAGGTGTGAAAAGATATGAAGAAGGAATTAGAAATGAAGTAAATATGGAGCGAGACAAAGAAATCGTTAAAAAGTTTATTAAAAAAGGATATTCAAATGAAATGATTAAAGACGGTGTTGATTGGACTGACAATGAAATTGACGCACTGCGCAAAAGTTTACGAATAAATTAAAAACTGCCATTCATCGGCTTAATTTATTAATAAACAGCTTGTTGATTCAAGAAATAAAACATTAAAACAATTCAACCATAGAACATTAGAACAATAAATATAAATGAGTAGAATTTTAGCAATAGTAGGTCGCCCGAATGTGGGAAAATCGACATTATTTAACCGTTTGATAGGCACACGCAAAGCCATTGTGGACGGCGTAAGCGGCGTAACGCGCGATAGACATTACGGAGTTTCGGAGTGGAATGGCATCAAATTTTCGGTCATCGATACCGGAGGTTACATACGCAATTCGGACGATATTTTTGAAGAAGAAATTAGAAAACAAGTAGAAATAGCTATCGACGAAGCCGATGCCATTGCTTTTGTAGTAGATGTAGAATCGGGCTTAACCGATTTAGATGAGGAAGTAGCCCGAATTTTGCGAAAGCAGAAAAAAGATGTATTTGTTTTGGTAAACAAAGTCGATAACAACGCCCGACAATATGATGCCAATGAATTTTACCGTTTGGGAATGGAAAACCTGTACATGCTTTCCTCTATCAATGGAAGTGGAACAGGCGAATTTTTGGACGAATTAGTTTTAAAATTTAAAAGTTTAGGCGAAGAAGAATTTGAATTTGAAATTCCGCGTTATGCCGTTGTGGGAAGACCAAACGTGGGGAAATCCTCGTTTGTAAATGCACTTCTGGGCGAAAACAGAAACATTGTAACCGCCATTTCGGGAACAACGCGCGACTCTTTGCACACGAGATACAACAAATTTGGACACGATTTTTATTTAATTGATACTGCCGGTTTGCGAAAGCGAGCAAAAATAGACGAAGACATTGAATTTTATTCAAGTATGCGCTCCGTCAGAGCCATAGAAGATGCCGATGTGTGCATTTTAATGCTCGATGCCGAGCGCGGAATCGAAGCCCAAGACCTTTCCATTTTTAATTTAATTATTAAAAACAGAAAAGGAGTTGTTATTTTGGTAAACAAATGGGATTTAATGGAAAAAGAAACCAATAGCGTAAAAGAATATACAAAAATTATTCAAAATCGCATTGCTCCTTTCAACGATATTCCGATTTTGTTTATTTCGGCACTCACCAAACAGCGTTTGCACAAAGCTCTCGATGCCGCAAACGAAGTGTATGAAAACATGAAACGCAAAGTACCAACGGCTAAACTCAATGAATATATGCAAAAAATAATAGCTGAAAATCAACCACCTACGCATCGCGGAGCGCAAATAAAAATCAAATACATTACGCAATTGCCCACGCAAACGCCTCAATTTGCTTTTTATTGCAATTATCCCGACCACGTGAAAGACCCTTACAAACGCTTTTTGGAAAACAAATTGCGCAGCGAATACAATTTTAAAGGTGTTCCCATTTCGGTTTACATGCGGAAAAAATAATAATTCGTTAATTTTTCAATTTGAAAATTTGAAAATGGGTCATGGTTCAAATCCGTTGATAAACGTGTTAGGTTTCGCAAACCTAACACGTTTGTAAACAAAAATCAACATTTTTGATACATTATATGAAAATGTTTGATAAATTTTTATAATCAAATATTTGTATAAAATATAATGAACTATTGAAAAAAGTATTAATTCATAATTCATAATTCATAATTCATAATTCATAATTTTTAAAAAAGAAAGTTTTATGAAAGAAAAAGCAATTTTTAGTTTGTTTTTGCTGGTATTTTTGGTGTTTTCGTGCAAAAAACCCGTTACTTTACCGCCCGAACCGGTCATTGAATTTGTAAATGTACGCACTATTGATACCATCGACAATCCGCAATTAGGCAATCAGGTTATTTACAACAAAATAACCTTTTATTTAACAGACGGAGACGGCGACGTAGGCAACGATACAATTGACAAAATAAACAATACTTTTTTACAAATGTATAAAAAAGTAAACGGAGATTTTATTCAATACATTCCGGTTGCACCTTCGGGCGATACAACCTTATTGCATTACCGCATTCCGGTTTTGCCCATTTCGGGCGGTCAAAACAAAACGCTCAAAGCTCATGTACATATTTTAGTGGAAGGGGTTGATTTAAAATTTTTACCGTTTGATACATTAAAATATGAGCTTTACATCAAAGATAGAAACAATAATATAAGCAATACAATAGAAACTCCCGAAATAATTGTTCCCCGATAACATGCAAAAACCTACTTGTACTATACTGATTTTGACCTATAAAGGAAAATTTCATTTAGAATTTCTTTTGCCTACGGTTCGTAAAGTAATTGAAAACAGCCCCGACTTTTCAATTGACGTTTTGATTGTGGACAACGGAAAAGATGAGCCAACGCAACAATTTGTAGCCGAAAACTTTCCCGAAATGAAATTTACATTTTCTCCGGTCAATGATTATTTGTTTTCGCTCAATCCGTACATGGCTCAAATAGAGGCGGATTTCATTTTCCTGCTCAACGACGACATCAAAATTCACCCCAACGCCATTAACGAGGCATTGCCTTTGTTAGTAAATGATAATGAGCTGTTTGCAGTGCATTGCAACGTACACGACTGGGACAACACCTACTCTGCCGAAGGCACTCGACAAATGTTTTACAGGCGCGGGTGGCTTTACACACATTGGAACAAAACGCCCGAAGCCAACGAGGGCGTGCGTTACACGCTTTACACCGGTGGCGGAAGCGGTTTTTTCAGAACCCGAATGTTTAACGAGTTGGGTGGTTTCGACCCCTTGTATCGACCCGCTTATTGCGAAGATTTGGACATCGGACACCGCGCTTGGCAGCAAGGTTGGAAAATCGTTCGCGCACCAAAATCCATTCTTTATCATCGCGAGGGTGGCACCATCAAAGACCAATTCAAAGCCGACCAATTAACGCAGAAAGTATATAAAAATCAGATACTTTGGATGGTGAAAAATGCTAATTACAGCGGCAGTTTGTTTTGGTTTTGGCTGTTGTTGCCCTATCGCTTGCTTTTGGGCTGGCGAGTGGACAAAAATTCGTACATTGCCCTTGCCAAAGCCTTGCCACGCTTGCCATTGGCACTAAAAAAACGTTTCGCCAAACCCAAATCCAAAATCAAAGATGAAGATTTAATGAAAATTTTGCATACAAAATATGAAAAAATTGTAAAAAAATAGTTTTACAGATAAATAATTACAAGTAAATTCGTAACTTTTTGTTTGTAAAAAACTTGTAATAAACTTTATTTCAATTAAATATATCAGTTTTATAAAATGAATATCGTTGAAAAAAGACGCAAAAGTCAATTGGATTTTTTGCAAAGCAAACAAGAAATAGAAGTGGGAAAAAAAAGTAATTTGCCACTTTCAATAGAAGAAATACTCAAAATAAATTCAAATTCGAGTTGTGTAGAAGAAGTTTTTTCTTCAGGATTAACCGCAATCGTATATAAAATTAATATAAACAAACGATTTTACAATTTAAAGAAAAAACGGGAAAACATTTTAGTAAAAAACGTAGATG
>DYNA01000139.1 GCA_020721325.1 Paludibacter propionicigenes | reverse complement strand
CAAAGATAAAATATTTTTCTAATCTGTAAATGTTATTTAATTACGATTACTTAGTCAGTGCGCGTTCCTTTACCATAGAGGAAACGGAACGCTATGCCGGAAGTTTGGGCGACCCCTCGCGCATGGCTTCAAATTATGCGGGCGTTTCGATGGTGAGCGACCAACGCAACGACATTGTTATTCGGGGCAATTCGCCTACCGGAGTGCTTTGGCGTTTGGAGGGCGTTGATATTCCCAATCCGAACCATTTTGGAGCGGCGGGCAGCACAGGCGGACCCGTGAGTATGCTCAATAACAATGTGTTAGCCAATTCAGATTTTCTCACCGGAGCTTTTCCCGCAGAATACGGAAATGCACTTTCGGGAGCGTTCGACTTGCAAATGCGACCCGGAAACAACGAAAAGCACGAGTTTTTAGGTCAAGTAGGTTTCAATGGCTTTGAAGCAGGAGTCGAAGGACCTTTTTCTAAGCAGCACAAAGCCTCCTATTTAGCTAATTTTCGATATTCTACCTTAGAATTGATGGGCGAATTGGGTTTTGACACCGGCACCGGCGAAGCCATACCGGAGTACAAAGATTTAACTTTTAAACTCAATTTTCCGCTTTCGCAAAAACAAAGGCTGTCAATAGTAGGCTTAGGCGGAATAAGTTACATTGAGTTGCTCGACAGCAAAAATACAAGTTACGGGTTTTCGGGTTCAGATATTTATTTTGGAACCGACATGGGCGTTTTGAATATAGAACACAATTATTATTTAACCGAAAAGTCGCGCATTACCAATCATTTTTCATTTTCGGCTATGCAAAATAAAACCGATATAGATTCAATTCAAATCGATGAACTCGGAAATACTTCAACACAAGCTTTTCTCGATGGAAAATTTACCGAATTAACTTTTCAGTGGCTGGCAAAATACTTCAATAAAATAAACTCCCGAAATACCATTGAAATTGGTACAAACATTCGATATTACAAAGTAGATTACACTCAAAAAATTTTTGACAAACCCACAGACAAATGGTACGAAACCATGGGCGATAAAGGAGATTTTTTACTTTATAAATCATACGCTCAATGGGTTTTTAAACTCACCGACCAAGTTCATTTCAATACCGGCATGCAAGCCATGTATTTTGATATGACAAAAAGTTTTTCGGCAGAACCACGTTTTGCGGTTAAATGGCAATTTTCGCCTAAGCAAAGTTTAAGTTTCGGTTTTGGAATGCACAGTCAATTGCAGCCTTTAGGCACTTATTTAACTGCCGAAGTGATTGATTCGGTACAAAACATTTCGCAACTTTCCAACGACCGCTTGGATTTTAGCAAAAGCATACATTACGTAATGGGTTACGATTTTTTAATGAACGATTATTTGCGTTTGAAAATGGATTTGTATTATCAATCGCTTTACAACATTCCGGTTCACCCCGACCAGCCTGAGTATTCCACTCTAAATCAGGGAGATAATTTCGCTTATTCCATTTATCACCACATGCTCAACCACGGAACGGGTTTTAATTATGGAACGGAAATAACTTTAGAGCGTTTTTTGAACAAAGGTTATTATTATCTTTTTACGCTTTCGCTCTTTGAATCAAAGTATTGCGGCTACGATAAAGTGGAACGAAATACGGCTTTCAACGGAAATTATGTATTGAATGCTTTAACAGGTTACGAGTTTAAAGTGGGCAAAAACAATTTGTTAGCCTTCGACATAAAAACGGTTTATGCCGGAGGAAAACGCTATATTGAAATCAATGAAGAACAGTCGCGTTTGCAGGGCGAAGCCGTTTACAATTGGCAAAATGCTTACGAAAATAAATTGGACGATTATTTTAGAATCAATGCACGTATAACATTTAAAATCAATGCCAAACATTTAAGTCAAGAATGGGGATTGGATTTACAAAACTTAACCAATCATCAAAATATTTATCTTTACACTTGGAACAACAGCACCAAGCAAATGGAAACCTCCTATCAAACCGGTTTTATGCCCATGATGACTTACAAACTTCGATTTTAAAATTAAATTGTTAAATTGTTAAATTGTTAAATTGTTAAATCGTTTGTATTTCAAAATAATTTTAAATTTTGAATATTTTTTTTAAAAAAGAATAAAACCATTTAACAATTTAACAATTTAACAATTTAACCATTTAACAATTTAATCAATAACTTTTAAATTCAATTCTTTTAATTGCTCCGGCGAAAGAATGGACGGCGAATCAATCATTACATCGCGTCCGGCGTTGTTTTTTGGGAAAGCAATTACATCGCGTATCGAATCCGAGCCATGAAATAAAGTAACCAAACGGTCTAAGCCAAAGGCAATTCCTCCGTGCGGAGGCGCACCAAATTTAAAGGCATTCATTAAAAATCCGAACTGATTGTTTGCCTCTTCGGGTGTAAAACCCAAAAGATTGAACATTTTTTGTTGCAACTCGCTGTTGTGAATGCGAATAGAGCCGCCTCCAATTTCGTTTCCGTTGATTACAAAATCGTAAGCTTGCGCCCGAATTTCGCCCGGATGGGTTTCCAAAAGATGCAAATCTTCGGTTTTAGGCGATGTAAACGGGTGATGCATAGCATGATAGCGTTGATTTTCTTCATCCCATTCCAAAAGCGGAAAATCGACAACCCAAAGCGGTGCATATTTATCTTTTTGGCGTAAGCCTAAAATAGTTCCCATTTCAAGGCGCAATTCGGACAATGCAGACAGGGTTTTCTTTTTCTTTCCGGCTAAAATAAGAATTAAATCGCCGGCTTTGGCTTTCATGGTTTCAGCCCAAAGTTTTAAATCGTCGGGTGTAAAAAATTTATCGACCGACGATTTGTAAGTGCCGTCTAAATTGCATTTTACATAAATTAATCCGGTAGCTCCAATTTGCGGTTTCTTAACAAAATCAGTCAAAGCGTCGAGTTGTTTGCGAGTGTATTCGGAGCAGTTTTCGGCACAAATACCGCCAACGTATTCCGCTTCGTCAAAAACTTTAAAACCTTTATTTTGAGCTATTTGTGTAATTTCCGTAAATTTCATTCCAAAACGCAAATCGGGTTTGTCGTTGCCGTAAGTTTCCATAGCCTCTTGATAAGTCATACGCGGGAAAGGCTCTGTGAAGTCAATGTTTTTGAAGGTTTTGAACAATTGTTTTGCCATGCCTTCAAACATAGAATAAATATCTTCTTGATTTACAAACGACATTTCGCAATCGATTTGTGTAAATTCGGGCTGTCGGTCGGCTCTAAAATCCTCATCTCTAAAGCATTTCACTATTTGATAATAGCGGTCGAAGCCGGAAACCATCAAAAGCTGTTTGAAAACCTGAGGCGACTGTGGCAAAGCGTAAAACTGCCCTTTGTGCATACGCGAAGGCACCACAAAATCTCTTGCCCCTTCGGGCGTAGATTTGATAAGTACGGGCGTTTCGGTTTCGATAAATAAATTGGCATCGAGATATTTCCTCACTTCGAGCGACATTTTATGACGCAAAAACAAGGCATTTTTTATCGGATTTCTTCTCAAATCGAGGTAACGATAGCGCATACGAATTTCTTCGCCGCCATCGGTTTCGTCTTCGATGGTGAAAGGAGGAATTTCCGAAGGATTTAATATATTTAATTCATTTACAATGATTTCAATATCTCCCGTAGCCATGTTTTTGTTTTTATTGCTGCGCTCGGCAACCGTTCCGGTGGCTTGAATTACGTATTCGCGCCCCAATTTGCGGGCTTTTTCGCAAAGTTCGTTATTGGTTTCCATATCAAAAACCAATTGTGTAACTCCGTATCTATCGCGCAAATCGATAAAAGTCATTCCGCCTAAGTTTCTGATTTTCTGTATCCAACCGCTCAATGTAGTTTTTTCGTTTACATTTTCTATTCGCAGTTCTCCGTTTGTATGTGTTCTATACATGAAATTGTATTTTTTTATCTTTTTTTATTTATATTTTAGTTTTTAGTATCTTTTTTTATAATAAAATCTTTTGTGTTTTACCTTTTCAGTAAAATAAAAGCTTGTTATTTTTTGCTACAAATGCCGAATAAAATCAAATTTAATAAATTAACAAAATATTGTTTTTTTGAAAAAAATCTAAAAAAAACGGTCATTCATTTATTAATAGTCTGTTTGACATGAAATTTTATTTTTTGCAAAGATAAAAAAAGAAAAGAAACTTTTAAAAATGAATTTATTTTTATCTTTGCGGTTTAAAATTTTTTTCTTTTTTATAAAAAAAATAATTCTTAATAAACTGCTTATTAACAGACAGATACGAAAACTTGCTTATTTTAACGATAAGTAAAATTAGGTCATGGTTCAATTCCGTTGATAAACGTGTTCGGTTTCGCAAACCTAACACGTTTGTAAACGAAAATCAACATTTTTAATACATTATATAAAATTATTCAATATTCATTATTAAAAAAAATTATGTCAGTTCAAAAACCTTCCATACCCAAAGGGACAAGAGATTTTTCGCCCGAAATAATGGCAAAGAGAAATTATATTTTCGATACAATAAAAGATGTATTCAAACTTTACGGCTTTCAATCCATCGAAACGCCGGCAATGGAAAATTTATCGACTCTGCTTGGAAAATATGGCGAAGAAGGCGATAAATTGCTTTTTAAAGTGTTAAATTCGGGCGATTTTCTTTCGGAAATAAATACGAACGATTGGCAGGAAAGAAACTTGGCAAAATTAAGTACTCAAATTTGCGAAAAAGGATTGCGCTACGATTTAACCGTTCCGTTTGCGCGCTATGTAGTGCAACATCGCAACGAAATTCAATTTCCGTTCAAACGCTATCAAATACAACCCGTTTGGCGTGCCGACCGCCCGCAAAAAGGGCGTTACCGCGAATTTTATCAATGCGATGTAGATGTGATTGGCAGCAATTCGTTGCTAAACGAAGTGGAATTGGTGCAAATTATAGGCAATGTTTTTGCTCGTTTGGGCTTAAATACCGTTACTAAAATCAACAACCGGAAAATTTTAAGTGGAATAGCCGAAATTATCGGACAAAAAGACAAAATAATTGACATTACGGTTGCCATTGACAAATTGGACAAAATAGGGCTTGAAGCTGTAAACAATGAATTGAAAGAGAAAGGTTTACCCCAAAATGCCATTGAACAGCTTCAGCCCATTATCAATTTAAAAGGCTCAAACTACGAAAAACTAAATCAATTGCAAGAAGTGCTTCAGCCCTCTGAAATCGGTATGAAAGGCATTGATGAAGTGCGAACGATTTTTGAGTATTTGGAAAATTTTGAATTACAAACCGAAGTAGAACTCGATTTGACTTTAGCCCGCGGGCTGAATTATTACACCGGAGCTATTTTTGAAGTAAAGGCAAAAGATTACGCCATCGGAAGTATTTGTGGTGGTGGACGTTACGATGATTTGACCGGCATTTTCGGTTTAAAAGATGTTTCGGGCGTAGGCATTTCGTTTGGCGCCGACCGTATTTTTGATGTGATGACGGCTTTGGAAAAATTTCCGCTTTCGGCGCAAGCCACTACACAAATTTTATTGGTCAATTTTGGTAAAAAAGAAGAATTGTATTTGCTGCCTTTGTTAAAAAAATTGCGTGAATCGGGCATTTCTGCCGAAATTTACCCTGAGAGCGACAAAATGAAAAAACAATTGACTTATGCCGACAAAAAAAGCATTCCTTATGTAGCCATTGCAGGTGAAAATGAGATAAATGAACAAAAAATAAGCCTTAAAAACATGCAAACCGGAGAGCAAAAACTTTTGACTTTTGAAGAATTGATTAACGAATTGTAATTAAAAAATTATAATTTTAAAAATTGTTATCAAAAAAGTATATTTTAGCTATTTTTTTTATTCAAAATAAAAAAAAAATAAACGAA
This sequence comes from Paludibacter propionicigenes, assembly GCA_020721325.1. Lineage (GTDB taxonomy): Bacteria > Bacteroidota > Bacteroidia > Bacteroidales > JAIFNL01 > JAIFNL01. The sequence continues at coordinate 5,406 of DYNA01000139.1, read as the reverse complement.
AAATGAAATGTTAATAAAAAAAATTTTTTTTTAAAAAAAGTTAAATTACTAAAGTTCACAGAATTAATTTAAAGATTTTTCAAAAAAAAAGATATTATGTTTTAGAATAGTTTTTGAAATATTGTTTATTTTTATATTTGAGAAATTTTATAAATTATTTTTTTAAACCTGAAATTTAATTTTTATGAAGAAAATTGCATTAATACTCGTATTCTTAGGATTTCTAAGTGTGCAAGCTATTATGGCTCAAACTACAATAACCGGAACAGTTACAGATGAGAGTGGAGTTCCCATTCCGGGAGTAACTGTAATACCGGTAGAAGAGCCACAATCTGGCACGCTTTCGGAAAGTGATGGTAGTTACAAAGTAGAAATTTCTGCTAAAGTAACAAAATTAAAATTTACATTTCTTGGCAAACAAGAGCAAACTATTGATATTGCCGGTCGTTCGGTAATTGATGTGAGCATGGAAAATGAAGATGTAAGTGTAGATGAAGTCATTGTAGTAGCTTATGGTACTGCAAAAAAATCTTCTTACACAGGTGCTGTAGGCGTTGTTGATTCGAAAGATTTGGAAGTAAGAACGGTTACTTCTATCACTTCGGCATTAGAAGGTTCTACCACCGGAGTTCAATTAACTTCCTCTTCTGGGCAACCCGGAAGTGCGCCAAGTATTCGTATTCGGGGTTTCGGAACTTTAAATGGCGATGCAAACCCTCTGTATGTAGTTGATGGTGCGCAATATGAAGGCGATATTTCCAATTTGAATCCGGAAGATATTGAGTCGATGACCATTTTGAAAGATGCCTCATCTACAGCTCTTTACGGTGCGCGTGCTGCCAATGGGGTTGTAATGATTACTACCAAAAAAGGTAAAAAAGGCTCCGGCTTAAAAGTAAATGTAAAAACGGTTAATGGTATTGTTTCTCAAGCCATTCCATATTATGAAACCGTTGATGCGGGGCAATATTATGAATTAATTTTTGAAGCTTACAAAAATTCATTAATATACCGCACTACAAACCCTATGACGCCTGAAGATGCTGCGGTTTATGCTTCAGCCGACATTTACAACCGTTTGAAATACAATCCTTTTAATGTTCCAAACGACCAAATAGTGGGTGTTGATGGAAAATTAAATCCAAGCGCAAAAAACATTTTCCAAAGTTTAGACTGGTACGAACCACTTGAACAAGTGGGTTATAGAACCAATCACAACATTTCATTAACAGGTGGAAGTGATACGCATGATTTCTTGCTTTCGATCGGTTACCTCGACGAACGTGGTTATGTTGTAGAATCGGATTATGAAAGAATAAATGCCCGTTTAAATTTCAACGCACAACCCAAAAAATGGTTACGTATGGGTTCTAATTTTTCAGGAGCTTTAACAACTAAAGGTTTAGCCTCAGGAGCAGATGGAAACACAAGTTATGCCAATCCATTTTTCTTTGCACGAAACATGGGACCTATTTATCCGGTGTATATTGTTGACCCAGCTACGGGAGAATATATTTTAGATGAAAAAGGTGAGAAACAATACGATTTAGGTGGTGGATATAGTGATTTGGGCATCGAAGCGCGTCCTGTGAATCCAAACCGACACATTGTTGCAGAATTGGATTATAACAACAACATTTCAAAAACCAATAACTTAAGCAATCGTTCGTATGTGGATTTTGAACCTTTGGAAGGATTAAAATTAACCATAGCGTATGCTATTGATATGAATAATTACAAATCTTCGGAATTTGAAAACCCAATCGTGGGCGATGGCGCACCTACCGGACGTTACAACCAAGCACGTTTTATGCGTACTACAACCAACTTCAATCAATTAATAAACTATCAAAAATCATTAAACTCTGTTCATAATTTCGATATTTTGCTCGGACACGAAAGTTTTTCGCGCGAATATACCGAAAGCTACGGCATGATGAGTCAATTAATTGTTGATGGAATTTATGAATTTGATAATTTTGTAACCCCAACCAATTTATCGGGTTATACTTCAAACAAAAAGAACGAAGGTTATTTTGGTAGAGTAAATTACAACTACAACAGCAAATATTATTTATCGGCGTCGTATCGTTATGACGGTTCTTCGGTTTTCCATGAAGATGTACGCTGGGGCGGATTCTTTTCTGTGGGAGCTTCGTGGATGATAGATAAAGAAGAGTTTATTAAAAACATTTCGTTCATAGACCAATTGAAAATCAGAACTTCTTACGGACAAGTAGGTAACGACCTGATTGGTAGCTATTATGCTTATCAAGCATTGTACGCCACTTTTCCTAACGCATCTTCTCCGGGATTGGTTTGGAGCGAAACCGGAAACAGTGAACTTACTTGGGAATCGAACAACAGCTTCGACGTAGCTTTAGATTTTGCCTTATTTGAAAATAAAATTCACGGCTCTATTGAATTTTACAAAAAAATATCGGAAGATTTATTATACAATATGCCTTTGCCCTTGTCAATGGGTTTAGAAACTCAGCCACGTAACATTGCAACCTTGTACAATCAAGGTTTTGAAATTGGATTAGGAAGTACTATTTTAGAAACGAACGATTTTAAATGGGACATAAACATTTTAGCTTCTACCATTAAAAACGAAATTACTAAAATTCCAGACCCATTTATCAATGATTCAAAACGTTGGGCAGAGGGACATTCCATTTACGATTTCTATTTGTATGAATATTACGGTGTAAATGCTGAAACCGGTGCGCCTCAATACCAAGTTTGGGAAGAAGACGCAGAAGGAAATACAACACGCAAATACGACGAACAAGGAAATCCGGTTTTAACCGAAAAATATACCGAAGCCGGTCAAGGTTATATTGGAGCATCTTCTATCCCTGATTTATTTGGTTCTGTAACAAACAATTTGCGCTACAAAAATTTCTCTCTCGATTTTATGTTTACCTATTCTATTGGTGGAAAAGTTCTCGATTACAGCTATGCAAGCCTTATGAATGGTGGCACTTATGGTAACTCTATACACATTGACCAATTAGACGGTTGGAGAGCAAGCGGAGACAATACTGATATTCCTCGTTTAGAAATTGGAAACACAAATATAAACCCAACTTCTTCACGCTGGCTTACCGATGCTTCCTTTTTAGCTTTGAGAAATGTAAATTTCGGTTATTCTTTTAATACGATAAAAGGAGTTGATGCTCTAAAAGTTTTCGTAGCCGGAGAAAATTTATTTATGTTAAATCATAGAAAAGGTATGGACTCGCAAGAAAGTTTTGCAGGTACTACCAGCAACGTTTACTTACCTTCAAGAGTTTTCTCTTTAGGAGTAAATTTAGTTTTCTAAACATTTGATATTCATTTTTATAAAATATATACTTATGAAAAAAATAATTAATAGTTTTTTTATTTTTGCGTTGGTAATTTCAACTTTTTCGAGTTGTTCAAAAGAATTTCTCGAAACTGCGCCAACCAATGCCGTTTCGCCCGCAAATGCCCTTTCTACACCGGCTAATATGATGGTAGCACTCAACGGCATACACAGAACAATGTATTCTCAATCTATTTTAGGCGAATACAACTATGCCGGAGAAGGTTACATTATGCCTTGGATGGAATTCCCTGCCGACGATGCTTTACATTCAGACGTTGGAAACGGCTGGTTTAGAAGCTCCCTTCAATGGATTGTTCATGTAAACGCTACGCGATACGAACTTGAATGGCTTTGGTATCATTACTACCATATTATCGGAAACGCCAACAACATCATCAATGCTGCTGCCGGAATGACCGAAGATGGTGCTTTATCGAATGTTTTGGGACAAGCTAAAACTTATCGTGCATGGGCGCATTTTCAATTGGTTCGTTTATTTGCCAAAAATTATGTTCATGGAAACCCAAGTAGCGATTTAGGTATTCCAATTATGTTGGCAACTGCTGCTCCTTACGAAGGACTTCCCCGTGCAAGCGTTTCGGAAGTTTATGCACAAATAGAAAAAGACTTGGCTGAAGCCATTGAACACTTTGGAAATGCTACAGCACGTTTAGATAATTCGCACTTATCGCTCGAAGTTGCACAAGGAGTTATGGCACGTGTAGCTCTCACAAAAGGAGATTGGGATAAAGCTGCTCAGTATGCAAATGCTGCTCGACAAGATTATAGCTTAATGTCTGAAGCCGAGTATTTAAGCGGATTCAATACTTACGACGGAACAGAAGTTATGTGGGGTTCACACATTGTACCCGACCAAACTACGTATTATTACGCTTGGTTTTACTACATTGGAACAAATTTCAATGGTTCACAGAATCGTTTAAATCCCAAATTTATTAACAACATTTTGTTTCATCAAATTGCTGATACCGATTATAGAAAAAAATTATGGTTAGAAAAAGCCCCTAATTCCAAAATCGGTTGGGCTGCCGACCCTAATTATGTAACAAAAGCTCTGTTTGATGCTGCTCGCGCTCAAATTATTGCACAATACAGTATGACTTCTTCTTTTAGAACGCACCCTTACATGTCGGTTAAATTTTTGAACAAAACCGGTCCAACCATCGACCCAGACGATTTAATTTTGATGCGTGTTTCGGAAATGTATCTTATTGAAGCCGAAGCCTTGGCACGTAACGGACAAAATGCAGAAGCTGCTCAGGTACTATTTAATTTGGTTTCAAAACGCGATGCTGCTTACACCCTTTCTTCTAATACAGGTACCAATTTGATTGAAGAAATAAAATTGCACCGTAGAATTGAACTTTGGGGCGAGGGACATCGCTGGTTTGATTTATTGCGTTACGATGAAGGTATTGACAGAACCGGAACAGGTGCCGATGCAGTTCTTTATCAAGCGGGTTTTTCACAAGCAAAACCTTCTTTAAATAGTGCTTGGGTTTGGAAAATTCCTCAAAAAGAAATTGATGCCAATCCAAGTATCAATGCTGAACATCAAAATCCTTAATACGACTTCTTGTTTTAAAGCAAATTTTAAACAATTCGTAATTTGAAAATAAAAAAGCTGTCCTTATTTTTTGAGGACAGCTTTTTTTATTTAACTGAAATAAATATTGTTTTTTGAAAAAATGAACCGCTTAGCCGTTTGGAACGGCTGAGCGGTTTATTATTTAACTTTTCCAAAGTTCTAAAACTTTGGAAAAGTTGCAGTTACGTAATAATAAATATTAAAATTTATCCCATTTTTAATATACTATACTGCAAACGGTAACTTTGCCAAAGTTTAAAACGGGGCTGTTTATTTTGCGCCAAATATAAATTTTCCCGTATGTTTTATAAATTTTAAAATAAACAAACAAAAATCCTAAAAAATCATAACAATCCTAAAAAATCAGTGTTCCATTACAAAATACAAAAAAAAATTCGTACATTCGTGGCAAACAAAAAAATCCTAAAAAATCATAACAATC
>DYNA01000138.1 GCA_020721325.1 Paludibacter propionicigenes | reverse complement strand
ATAACGGAAAACCTTGAAGTGAAAAAAGCAAATAAGGAAAAACCAGACAAAGAACACAAAGAAGCGTGGAACAGCTATCGTACTGCACCTATAGAAGACACTGACCCTATTAGTGGTGAAGACTGTAACGAATTTATTTCTTTTACAGAAATAACTCCTTTGCTGCAAACAAATTGGGGGCAAGGCTGCTGGTATAATGCAGAGTGTCCGAATAAAGGATGTACACTTCTTAGCTGTACTGGCAACCCTGCTCTTGACGAACGCACATTTACAGGATGTGTTGCAACTGCAATGGCACAAATAATAAATTACTATCAATACCCCTCTAATTACAATTACTCTATACTGTTGCCCATATATCAAAGGTGGGATACTAATCCTACAGGAGCAGCCCAAATCGCGAATCTGATGCGAGACTGCGGTGAATCTGTAGATATGTGGTATAGTTGCGATGGCTCAAGTGCTTTTGGCTGGAAAATTGACAATGCCTTTAAAAATTATTTTGGATATTCCTCTGCAACAAGGAGTGATTTCAATCCTTCTCAAGTAATAACAGATTTAACATACGGAAGACCTGTTTTATTGGAGGGCTTTGAAAGTACATTTAGCGGTCATGCATGGGTTTGTGACGGGTACAGAGAATATCGTTATGCTTGTTATACTTATTTATATTTAAGCATGAACTGGGGTTGGAATGGACAGAGTAATGCTTGGTATGCTGTAGGAGATTGGAGTCCAAATAATGGAATGGGACCGTACAATCATAACAAAAAAATGGTTTATAATATTCACCCCTAAAAAATTTAAAACTTATGAAAAAAATAGGATTTTACATTTTAGTAGCCACATTGGTGTTTTTGAGTTGTGAAAAAAAAGCAGACAACCCCGGACCCATTGAATACTCGATAGCCATAAGAAACGCAGAAGGGCAAAATGTGTTAGACCCTGAAAGTGAGGCGTATGTGGAACTTTTAGCAATAGATAGTCTGTATGCCTCGGGCTGGCAAATTATTTTACCCGACGAAAATACGGCTCCTCAATATCCATTTTTGGTTATTAATATAACAAACACCAAAGAAAATAAGTATTACCTCCGTTTTGCAGACGGAAAAACAGATACAATAACCATAAAACTAACTTCTACGGAAAAAGGACGTGTACTCGATTACTTTTTTTACAACAAAACAGAATACAACCGCCAAGAAATGTTAGACCCCGGCGTTGTAAGGTAAAATAATTAAATATTTCGTTACAAAATATTTTTCAATAAAAAAAAGAAATCATGTAAAGTATCTAAATTTTAAAATTTCAATTCATTCAATCTTTCATTTTTCTCACAAATAAATTGAATAACAGAAGTTTACCAAAATTTTAAAATTTTGGTAAACTTGTCTTTTTTATATAAAAGCACAAAATTCTACTCCCTTTTTTATTAAATCTTCTAAACAAATAGGCTTGGTTTTAAAATATTTTAGGAAAAAATTTAAAATTAATCATATAACTAACTGTAAATGATGTTTTTATAACATTTATTTGGCTATTATTTTTTTAATTCCTATTTTGCACCCTCAAATAAAAAAGATTAAAATGTTTTTTCAAAATATTTAAACAATTGAAAATAAGCTTTTTACATCAATTTTTATATCGTTTTTTTTAGATTTTTACAAACTATTTGGTAGCATAAAATAAAAATCACTTTTTACGAAAAAAATTAAATTCTGACATTTTTTTGTTCTTTAATTATATTTTAACAATCAAAAAAGTTAATAATGTAACAATTAATTATTAGAACTTCTTAAAAATAACTTTATTTTACTTTTTTTTTAAATTTTGGTTACTAACAATTTATGCTAACAATAATTTATTATAATTTTTTAAAACCAAAAACATAAAAAATGAAAACAACGAACATGGGTTTCGATACCAAATTGATACATGCCGGAGCTTACGCCGACGAATTTGGAAGTGCCACAGTGCCTATTTATCAGACTTCTACGTTTGCATTTAAAAATGCACAACACGGAGCGGATTTATTTGCCGGACGCGAAAACGGTTACATTTACACGCGCATAGGCAATCCAACCATCGATGCCCTCGAAAAAAACATTGCCGAGCTTGAAAACGGCTTTCGCGCAGTAGCCACAAGTTCGGGAATGGGCGCAGTAAATGCGGTTTACTTCGGTTTGCTCAAATCCGGCGACCATATCATTAGCACCAATTCGGTTTACGGACCTTCGCGGGCAGTTATGGAAAGTTATTATGCCAATTTCGGTGTCGAATCAACTTATATTGATACATCTGATATTGAGAAAGTTAAAGCGGCTTTGAAACCCAATACAAAAGTTCTTTATCTTGAAACGCCTTCCAACCCAACCATGCTCTTGACCGATATAGCGGCTTGCGCCGAAATAATTAAAGACAAAGGCATTATAATGGTTGTGGATAATACATTTTCATCTCCATTTTTGCAAAAACCTTTGGATTTAGGGGCTGATGTAGTTTTGCACAGCGTTACCAAATTCATCAACGGACATGCCGACATTGTGGGCGGGATAGTGGTTTCAAAAACGCCCGAATTGGACGCAAAAATTCGCAAAAGCATGATAATGTTGGGAACAAACATGGACCCGCATCAGGCTTTTATGGTTTTGCGCGGTGTAAAAACCCTTTCAATCCGACAAGAACGCGCCGAAGAAAATGCCAGAAAAGTTGCCGAATACCTCGAAAATCACCCAAAAATTGAATGGATAAAATATCCGGGTTTAATTTCGCACCCACAATACGAATTGGCTAAAAAACAAATGTCGGGCTTTGGTTCAATGATTAGTTTTGGCTTAAAAGGAGGTTTCGATGCCGGCAAAGCCCTTATGGACAATGTGCATTTAGCCATTTTGGCAGTTTCATTGGGTGGCGTAGAAACGCTCATTCAGCATCCGGCTTCGATGACGCACGCCGGATTGTCGAAAGAAGCCCGTTTGGCTGCCGAAATAACCGATGGGTTGGTTCGTTTTTCGGTTGGCATAGAAAATGTTAAAGATATTATTGACGATTTGGAACAAGCTTTGAACAAAGTATAAATTAATTTTTTAATTTTTAATTTTTATAAAAAAAATCAAATATTTTACAAAATAAAATACCCGATTTTTTATAATACAATTACCACTTTGCCAAAGTTTTTTAAAACTTTGGCAAAGTTAAATAATAAGCAGTTTTAGAGTTTAATTTTTAAAAAAAATAAAGTATAAAAAAATGAATGAATTATTTGATTTATTAAAATATGTATTGCCATCGGTGGTGGTTTTTGGAACAGCTTATTATCTAATAAAAATGATGCTCAACGGCGAACACAACAAACGCCGACACGAATTGGCTATTTCTAACAAACAGATAACCATGCCATTACGCTTGCAAGCCTACGAGCGTTTGAGTTTATTTTTAGAACGAATAGCCTTAAATTCGCTTATCGTGCGCACGGCACGCCCCGAAATGACGGCAATGGATTTGCAACGCGCTCTTTTATCGACCATTAGACAAGAATTTGAATACAATATGTCGCAACAAATTTATGTAAGCGATGCTTCGTGGGAAGCAATAAAAATGGCAAAAGAAAATACCGTAAAAATAATTAACAAAGTAGCCGACTCAGTTGCCAAAGAATCGCCAGCAATGGAATTGAGCAAAAAAATTTTCTCGGTTATTATGCAAGCCGAAACCAGCCCATCGGAGCTGGCATTAGCAATTTTAAAAAGCGATATCCGAAATTTTTTATAAAACAAAATGTTAAATAAATTTTTCAGGTATTCCATTTCAATATTTTTTTGAATTTTAATAGCTTGGTACTAAATTTGAGCATGTTCATTTTATTGTGAGTAAAAAATTCAATTTGAAAATTTGAAAATTTGAGAATTTGAGAATTTGAGAATTTGAGAATTTGAAAAAAATTAATTTACAAAAATTAAATTTTTATTTAATACAATTAAATGAATTTCAAATAAATAACTTTTTTAACCCAAAAGTATAAATTTCCATTTTTAAAACTTTTTTTTTCTTTACAGGAAAAAATAATTTATAAATTTATAATAATCAGTCTTTTACAAATTCACATTAATCCATTACTTTATTAAATGAAATGCGATTGCCCATATTTTAATAACAAAATTTTGTATGCTATTTTGGTTTTTTTTTCATTTTTTCCTTTAAAAATTAGAGCTGAAGATGTTAAAAAAATAGATAGTTTATCAACAGCCGCCAATAGAGTGTTAGTAACTGTTACTCAGAACAAAAACATCATTTCATTGGAAGGCGATTTGGGCATTCAATCGGTAAAAATAATTTCGGCAAATCCACTGGAAGGCTTAGATTTTAGAGAATACCCTACCTTAGTTATTCGTATTGAAGTAGATGGGCGCGAAATTGTAAACGAAAAATTGATGGATTACGTGCCGGGGCGCAACAAAAAGAAAAAAGTAGCTTATTTTGAAGACGAAAAATTTAATATTGAAAAATTTATTTCCCTCAAAATTATTATTGAAGACCCAAGTATGGATTTGAAAAAATTTAAAATCGATATTTGGCTTTTTTTACATTAATTTGTTCCGTAAATCATTTCTACTGCATTTGAAAAACCATCGGCGTTGTTGGTTGAAACTATCCTAAATTTCGGATTATCAAGCAGTTCGGCAGGCGAATTTTCTACTACAAACGCATGAGCTGTAACATTGAGCATATCAATATCGTTGTAATCGTTGCCAATGCTTATCGTTTCCGACAAGCTGATATTCAATCGATTACACAGCCAAATCACCGCATCGCCTTTTGAAACTCCTTGAGGAAAAATTTCAATCCAAATCGATTTTCCATCAATGGGCGAACTGGCTCTAATGACTTTTACATTGCTTGCATTTTGATAAATTTTTTCCTTCAAATGATAAAATAACTCCACTTTATCGGGTAAAATGGTCAAAAGTTGGCTGGCTTTGGTATATTCAAAGTCCTTTTCCATCTCTTTCGCAACCAATTTAAAATTATTCAATCGCCGAATAAAATCCGATTCAGCATTTTGCGAAATCCAATAGTTGAAATGATGATTTTCAGGTATTTCATTAAAAATCATTAAATTATTGTTCCATTTTTTAATCAATTCGCTCAAATCTTTAACTTGCTGAGCAGTAAGATGATACGCATTTAAAATTTCTTTTTTTTTCCAACAAAAAATTCCCGCACCGCTCGAAAAAATAATGTAATCGATAGGAAAAGAATCGTGCAAAACTTGTTTTACCAAATAAAGCGAACGACCAGTCGCCACAACTCTTACAATATTTTTTTGCCCTAATTTTTTTAAAGTTTCCAGATTTTTTTGGCTCACTTTGGCATCATCGTTCAGGAGTGTTCCGTCTAAGTCGGTTATTACCATAGTTTTACATTTATTTTTTTGATTAAAATCAAAAACAAAAATATTTTAATTTTTAAAATAATACAACAACTTGCTTACTTTTTTTATAAAAAAAACTTTTAAATAATTGATTTTCAAGATTTTATTTTTTTTATTTATCAAAAGTAATTCATTTTCAAATGAAAAAAAATAATTTTCCAAACTTTTTTTATAAAAAAACTTCTTTAAAAATTTTAAAGAAGTTATTATATTTAATTTTAGTACTTTAAGTTTTTACTTATAAAAAAATATCAATAATGAATGATGCCAATATCTAATGTATTTGAAAATCTATCTGTCAGATATACAGTGTATTGCCCCTTATGTAAATTATTTTTCACTATCTTCATCGAAGCCGAATTAAAATCGTCAATGGCTATTAGTATATCGCCCGCTTCGTCTATCATTTCGAGAGAATACGTTTTTTTATCCTCTCTATTTATTTCAAGTAATATGTAATCGCCATCACTTAATTCACTTATTTGCAATAAGTTAGATTGATAAACCTGAGCATTGTTTGTATTTTCAATGTACGAACCACCTAAAGTAGAATTATCGGTAACCGACGAATTATAAACTTCAAAACTTGGCACTGGTTTTTGTGCCAAAATATTTTGAAATAGAAAAGTAAAAAATAATATGTATAGAATTTGTTTCATGTTGTTTATTTTTACTTAAAATAGATACAAAATTTAAGCCTTACTTGTTGCAAATACGATAAAAATTAAAAAAAGTTTTATTAAAATGAGGTAAAATTTTATTTTTAACTAAAAAAAAATTAAAATGTAATTTTACCGTAACATTTTCGTTTCACTCAAAAAAAAAATTAAATGTTTAAAAATGTTAAAATCTATAATATTCATTTTTTTTTTTACATTTGTGATTAAAATCTTTTCGTTTTTTTATCGCAAATGTTTTTTTCAAAAAAAGAAAAGAGTTCATTCACTTGTAACAATTATGATAGTAACCAAAATTTTAAATAAAAAAATAAATAAAATGAAAAAGTTATTTTTCTATGTATTCATTTTAAGTATTTATATTACAAATACTTATGCCCAACAAAAGGGTCCACACATTTCGTTTGAAAAAACGACGCACGACTTCGGAACCATTTACGAAGAAGATAGCAATGTGAGTGTAAAATTTATTTTCAAAAATACCGGCACCGAACCGGTTGTTATTCAAAACGTTCATGCTTCTTGCGGTTGCACCACGCCCGATTGGTCAAAAATGCCGGTAAATCCGGGCAAAGAAGGCTTCATTGAGGCTACTTATTCGCCAAAAGGCACAACAGGAGCGTTTTCAAAAACCGTTTCCGTTTCCACAAACGCCGAATTGCAACCGATTGTTTTGCGAATAAAAGGCGAAGTTGCTAAAAAAGAAGACGACTTGGCAAAAAACTATCCCGTTGATTTTGTGAAATTTAAAGGAGAAGCTGAATCTATCAGTTTTGGACAAATTAAAAATACGGAACAAAAAATAAAATACCTCAATATTTATAATTCAAGCGAAGTTGCCATTAAAATTGAAGGAAACGATTTGCCTTCGCACATAAGCGTACAAACCATTCCTCAAGTAATTGAACCAAAGGGAAAAGGAAAATTAAGTGTTACTTACAACACGCCAAAAAAAAATGCGTGGGATTACAACATGGACGTTATTATGCTCAAAGTAAATGGCAATTTAATTGAAAAAACAATTCGTATAAGTGCCACTATAACAGAAGATTTTACTAAAATGAGTGAAAAAGATTTGGCAAAAGCTCCAAAAATAACATTCAAAGAAAAAACCTTTGATTTTGGAAAAATAAAACAAGGAGAAAAAGTAGAATTTGAATTTGAATTTACCAATGAAGGTAAAAACGATTTAATTATTCGTAAAACACATGCAAGCTGTGGTTGTACAGCCATTAACATGTCTGAAAAAGAAATAAAATCGGGTAAAACAGGCAGTATAAAAGCAGTTTTCAGTTCTGTTGGGAAAAGCGGTATTCAAAATAAAACCATTACCATAATCACAAACGACCCTCAAAATGAAAAAATAATACTCTGGATTAAGGGTGAAGTAGAATAATATTTGATTTTTGCATTTTTTTTTCAAAAATAAGAATTTAATAATCAGAAATTTATACTTTTTTGAAAAAAAAAATTACTTTTTTTTGAAAAAAAATTTGCAAATTAATAAAAAGTGTTTACCTTTGCACCGCTTTGGAAAACAAGGACCCGTAGCATAATTGGATAGTGCATCTGACTACGGATCAGAAGGTTAGGGGTTCGAATCCCTTCGGGTTCACAAAAGTCGCTTTTATTTAAAAAGCGGCTTTTTTTATTTCATTGAAAATCAATACTCTAAAAAATATTTAATCCGTTGTTTCTTTTTAAAATATTTTTAGTACAAAATTGGAAAAAATTACATATCTTTGCATAAAATAAAAAGCAAAATAATGTTTTTCTTATTACAAAAACTATTGTTTTTCAGCTTTTTATGAATAAAAATTGTAAAAAATTATCTGTAATATTGAAAAATAATTTTTTTATAAAAAAAATAAAGTAAATTTTCGAGGGAATGAATTCTGAATCAAAATCTTTAAAAATTAAGTAAAATGTTTAATATTTATTTTGAAAATAAAATAATTCATATAGGAAATCATAGAAGTTTTAACGATTTGAAAATAGACGAAGGGCTTTATACCTACAACGGTGCTTCTAATTTAATGCCCATTTTTCGCCGATTGATGAACACAAACGATACCAATGAAATTTATATTATCAACAACAACGAAGATGCGTTTTGGAAAGACATTTTTACCAATTTTAAATACAAAGAAGCCGCTGGAGGAATTGTTTTTAATGAAAAGAACGAAATTTTAGTTATAAAAAGATACGGAAAATGGGATTTGCCAAAAGGCGGCATTAAAAAAGGAGAAAATTCAAAATCGGCTGCCATGCGTGAGGTGGAAGAAGAAACCGGTATTGACCAACTCAAAATAACTGATATTTTGCCACTTACATTTCATTTATTCTTCAAAAACAATGATTTGTATTTCAAAAAAACCTACTGGTACAAAATGAAAACTCTTTCTACGAAAACGCCCATTCCTCAAACCGAAGAAGATATTGAAGAAGCTAAATGGCTCAATAAGAACGAACTAACAAAAGTTAAGCAAAATACATGGGATTCTCTTTTAGATTTATGGAATGCGATATAAACTTAATTTGTTAAATTTCAAACTTTTATGTCTGAAAATAAAGGTTTCATTTTTTTATTACTCTTTATAGTTTTTTCTTTAAAAAGCTATGCTCAAATTTCGACCCTAAATCAACTCAAAGACACAATAATAAATGGTAAATCGGTAAAAATAAATAAATATGTCAATACCGATTGGACTCTTTTAATTAATGAAATTCAAGCACTTAACTCATCAACCGTTTCCGATGAAAATGGGGAATTTGACGACTGGATAGAATTGTATAACTATGGAAATATCGCCATCAATTTGAATGGAATTTATGTGTCAGATGACAGCGAGAAACCTTATAAATATCAGATTACAAGTGATTTAGTCATCAATCCAAACTCTTACAAACTGCTCTGGGCTGACGAGCAACCTCAGCAAGGTGGCAATCACTTAAATTTTAAATTGGCTTCGGAAGGCGAATTTTTAGGAATTTATACCAACGAATTGGTTTCAATTGACCAAATTCAATTCCCACAACAAGTTGCAAATGTTTCGTATGGCAGAATTAACAATTCTTCCAATCTTTGGGCTTTTTTTCCGACCGCAACACCCCAATTACCAAACGGTTCGGGGCATTTACAATCGCAAGTTGCCTCTCCCATTTTTTCTCACAAAGGAGGCTTTTACCAAAATCAAATGCACATTGAATTAAGCTCAACTGACAATGTATCAATCTATTACACAATCGATGGCTCCGTTCCAACCCAACAATCAAAAAAATATTCCGAACCCATTCAAATTAACACAACTACTTATATAAGAGCAGTTTGCATAAAATCAGGCTTTTTAAACAGCACAACCATTACCAATACCTATTTTTTTAATGAAAATTTTCATTTGCCTGTAGTTTCATTAGTAGCCAATGAAAATAATTTTTTCGGAAATACCGGAATTTTTACCAATCCATACACTGGAAAAGAAGTAGAAGTACACTTAGAATACTTTGATTATCAAAAGAATAAAGGATTTTCAATCAATGGTGGAATGAAAATTCATTCGCCCGATGGAAGAAATCAAGACGCTTTTCGATTTTATGCACGAAGCATTTACGATGCCAAAGAAATTAATTATAAAATATTTAAACAGAAGAACTTAGCTAAATTTGAACGCTTTGTTTTTAGAAGTGCCGGAAATGATTTACTTCAATCGGGCTATACGCATTTGCGCGACCCACTGATTCAAGTTTTAAACGGAAGTTTAGAAAAACCCGCTGATTATTCTGCTTATCAAGCTGTTAATGTTTTTATTAACGGAAGATATTGGGGTATTTATAATTTGCGCGAACGCGAAGACCTCGAATACATTGAAAATACGTTTGGAAACCAAAACGACCTTGATTTTTTAGAACACGCCTTTGGTTATCCGGGCTTGCGCAATACCATAGAAGGCGATTGGAATTTTTACAACCAAATAAATAATGAATTAAAAAATACCGATTTATCTATCGACGAAAATTACAATTATTACAAACAATTTATTGATATAGAAGAATTTATAACTTATTGGAACGTCGAAATATTTACCGGAAACGCCGATTGGTTGGCAAACAACATCAAATTTTGGCGCGACAAACCCAATGGAAAATGGAGATGGGTTTTGTGGGATTTAGACCATGCTTTTGGGTATCCTTTTGAATACAACGGAATTAATTTTGCCAATCCAAACTGGAATACTTTAGAAAACTCACTTAGTTTAAATGGTTTTAGAACAGGAGAAAACGGATTTTACAATGTGTATATACGAAGTTTTATGGCAAATCAACATTTTAAACATCAATTTATTAATCGAGCTGCCGATTTATTAAATACCATTTTTTTGCCGTCAAACACACTGAAAATACTCGATTCTTTAAAAAATGAACTTTCAACAGATGTTGAACGTCATTTTCAAAAATGGGGAAGTTCGATGAGCCAATGGGAAACGAATATTCAAGTAATAAAAAATTATTTATCGCAACGTCAAAACAATGTATTTCAACATTTTACAAACTATTTTAACCTTCAAAAAGTCAATATTCAAGTAAAAACATATCCCGAAAATGCCGGTAAAATTAGAATTAATTCTATAAAAGTACCCAATAATTGGCAAGGTGCTTATTTTGAAGAAATTCCAATAGAATTAGAAGCAATAGCTAATTTTGGCTACCAATTTGAACAGTGGGGCAATTTATCTAAAAAAAAATCAAAAATTACAATTTCTCCTACCGATGGATTGCAAATTACAGCTTATTTTTCTGAAAATGAAACCACACCAATGCCGATTATTAACGAAATAAATTACCATTCTTCCAATGATTTTGATGCCGGCGATTGGATTGAAATTTATAACCCATCAGAAAACCTAATTGAGCTAAAGAACTGGAAATTAAAAGATAACAACATTGAAAACGTTTTCTTTTTTCCAAATCTATACCTTTATCCAAAAAGTTTTTTGGTTCTTTGCAGTGAGGTTTTAAAATACAAGAAAATTTATTCACAAGCAGCTAATTATTTTGGAGATATTGGTTTCAAACTCTCTTCGGAACAAGAAACCATTCAATTATTCAATTCTCAATCACAATTAATTGATTCCGTATCGTTTACATCAGTTTTTCCATGGTTTACAGCCGCCAATGGTCAAGGCTATACGCTTTCGCTAAAAAATCCGTTACTCGACAACTC
>DYNA01000137.1 GCA_020721325.1 Paludibacter propionicigenes | reverse complement strand
AATTATTGCTTCAATTAGAATTTGAAGAAGACATTGACCGCGAATTTGACAAAATAGAAGACGAATTGGAACATGCTAAAAAAGAAAAAGAAATAGCTCAGAGGGAAAAAGTCGAAGCTCAAAAACGTGAAGCCGAAGCCCAAAAACGTGAAGCCGAAGCAATGAAAGAAAAAGCCGAAGCCCAAAAACGCGAAGTCGAAGCGATAAGAGAAAAACAGGAATTTCAAAATAAAACAGCAAAAGAATTGAAAGCTGCTGGCATTCCAATTCTTAAAATTTCAGAAATTACCGGACTTTCGGCAGAAGAAATTGAAAAACTGTAAATTTTGTTTGATTTTACTTGCTTTTTTATTATTTTTTTGAGTTCCAATTAGAACAAATACGGATTTTTTACAATTTTTTTTATAAAAGAAGATTTTTTTTTTCAAAAAAAAACTATTTTTGGAAAATTATTTTTTACAAAAAATAATTTTCCAAAAATAAAAAATCTAAAATTTTAAAAGAAATGAAAAAAATATTTGTTCTAACATTTTTTTCTTTATTGTTTTATATTCAGGCTATTGCGCAGTTTTCGGAATATGCCGACAGCCTTATTAAGGTAGAAAAGCGACAAATTGTAACCAACGAAAAAATTGATTTATGCAATCAGTTGTGTTGGGAATTGAAATACGATACTTTTGAATTGGCATTGAAATATGGAAAAAAAGCCATAAAACTTTCAAAAGAACTTAAATACAATGAAGGTTTAGCTTTGGCTTATAAAAATTTAGGCGGTATTTTTTATTTGCGAAGCGAATACTCAACGGCGTTTAATTATTACGATACCAGTTTGGTTTTTTACCAAAAACTGAACGATTTGTCGGGGATTTCTAAAATAACCCGCAATATGGGCAGCACCATGCACCAACAGGGCAATTACGAAAAAGCGGTAGAATATTTTATGAAAAGTTTGGCTTTGCGCAAGCAATTAAGCGACAAAAGCGGAGAAGCCGATATTTACAACGCTTTGGCACTGGTTTACACCGAACAAGGCGAACTGATGCACCCAAAGGCTTTGGAAAATTACCGAAAAGCCCTTCGCGTTTTTATGGATTTGGAAAATAAAAAGGGACAAGCCGAAACTTTTTATCAAATTGGCTCGCTGTTTTTAAATAAAAATGTTCCGATTTTGGACAGTGCCAACGTTTATTATGAAAATTTTTTGCTTTTGGCAAATGAACTGAGCGAAAAATCGTTGATAGCCCAAGCTTACGAAGGTTTGGGACTGATAAAAAAAGAGGAAAATAATTTTAAGGAATCTGAATCGTATTTTTTAAAAAGCGAATCAATACTGCTTGAATTAGACGCAAATTATTCATTGGCAAGTGTTTACAATAATTTGAGCAATTTATTCATAGAAAAAGAAAATTACAAAAAAGCCTTGTTTTATGCCGAAAAAGCCAATCAATTGGCTGAGGAATATGAAATTCCGGCTATTGCCATACAAACTGACCTTTTGCTCATGAAAATTTACGAAAAGCTCAATAATTTTAAATTGGCTTTAGAACACGCTAAAAAATACATCAACCAGAGCGACTCTTTTTCAAATTCGGAAATGAAAGAAGCTATAGCCCGAATGGAAATAAAATACGAAGTCCGCGAGCAAAAACAAATACAAGAAAGACTGAAAATAAAACATTTGGCTGAAATGAAACAGCAAAAAATAATTATTTTGTTTGTAGTTTCTGCCTTAATACTTATGGTTTTGATAGCCGTTATAACGCTCAAAAACTACAACGAAAAACGCAAAGCCAATTTACTTTTGGAACAAAAAAATAAAGAAATTGAAGCCAAGAAAAATGAAATAGAAACCCAGCAAAAACATATAACCGACAGCATCGTTTATGCCAAGAAAATTCAAACGGCACTTCTTCCGCCCGATGAAATGATGAAAACCTTGCTGCCGGAAAGTTTTGTGGTATTTTTGCCACGTGATATTGTAAGTGGCGATTTCTTTTGGGCTACTCAAAAAGACCATTTGACCATAGTAACCGTAGCCGACTGCACCGGACACGGTGTGCCGGGCGCGTTTATGAGCATGTTGGGCGTAGCTTTTCTTACCGAAATAATTAATAAATTTAAAACCGAACATTTAACTGCCGGTTTAATTTTAACCGAACTCCGAAAATTTGTAAAAAGTTCTCTCCGCCAAACCGGAAAAGACGACGAAGCCAAAGACGGCATGGACATTGCTTTGTGCATTATTGATTCGGAGAAAAAGATAATTCATTTTGCGGGAGCTAATAACTCGCTTGTACAAATTCGTAGCAATGAACTTATTAATTATCAGGCAGATAGAATGCCTATTGGAATACATTTGAAAGAAAAACCCGAATTTACAAATTATGTTATTCAATACCAACCTAACGATGTGTATTATTTATTTTCTGACGGAATTACCGACCAATTCGGAGGCTTTGAAGGCAAAAAATATATGAGCAAACGTTTTAAAAATGAACTACTTACAATTAGTCAGTCGAATTTTGAGGAACAAAAAGAAATCCTTTTAAAAAATTTGGATAATTGGACAAATGTACCCGAATTGCCTCAAAAATTTGAGCAAGTAGATGATATTTGTGTGATAGGATTTAAAATCTGATAATTTGGGAAAATGAGTTTTTTTCGGAAGTAAAAAAAAATTTTGTAAAAAAAACAACTTCTTTCAAATCCTTTTTTACGCAATTATGGAAACAAAACAAGAACAGCAAATAAATTTTGAAAAGGCTAAATTTCAGGCTATTTTAGACAAAACTGTCGATAATAAAGCCATTTTTGGAACTGTTTTAACCATTGAAACCGCCAATAACCTTTGGACAGGTTCGGCAGGAAATTTAACCGACAATCAGCCCTATTTTATTGCCAGCACGACCAAACTTTATGTTACCGCAATTATTTTAAAACTAAATGCCGAAGGTAAATTGTCGCTCGACGATAAAATTTCAAAATTTTTGCCGCCCGAAATAATGAATAAGCTGCACGTTTTCAAAGGAGTAGATTATTCTGAGCGTATCACAATTAGAAACTTATTAGCACATACTTCCGGTTTGCCCGACTATTTTGAAGACAAAAGTGCCGACGGAAAAAGCCTTTTGCAGAAATTGCAAGAAGGAACCGACCAAAGTTGGAGTTTTGAAGAAGCGATAGAAATGTCGAAGAAAATGCGTCCTAAGTTTGCACCTAATACTAAAAGAAAAGCGCATTATTCCGATACAAATTTTCAATTGTTGGGCAAAATAATTGAGAATATTTACGGAAAAGAAATTGCAACCGTAATGCAAGAAGTTATTTTTCAGCCTCTTGCGCTCAAAAAAACCTATATGTATGCCAATGCTGCCGATAAAACACCCGCAGTTATGTATTTCAAAAACAAACCGTTAGATATTTCCAAAGCAATGACCTCGTTTGGTGCCGATGGCGGAATTGTTTCAACTTCGGAGGAAACTATGGTTTTCTTAAAGGCGTTTTTCAACGGATATTTTTCCCAAAAAAGCTTATTGCCAGAACTTTACAAATGGAACAGTGTAATGTTTCCACTGGAATATGGCGTTGGAATTATGAAATTTGAACTTCCGGCAATATTCACACTGTTTCGCAAAATGCCGGCTTTTATTGGGCATTCGGGCTTGTCGGGCGCATTTGCGTATTATGTTCCCGATAAAGATTTGTATTTGGCAGGAACGGTGAACCAAATTAACAATCCCGGAACTTCTTACAAAATGTTGATTAAAATTGTAAGCAGTATAAAATAGTCTGGTAAAAAATATTAAAATAAAGTGCAATAATGTACGTTCATTTCATAAATATAACAAGTCGGCATTTGTTGAAAAAAACGTAGTAGGTTACTTCTTTTTTTTTTAAATAAAAACATTTTTTTTATGAATAACCAACAAAACCAAAGCATTCTGACAAATGAAAGGTTAGAAGAACTTTTTTCAATCGGAAAAGAAAAATCGATAGCTGCTTCCGATTATTTTATACGTGCAGGTGAAACGCCTCATAAAATTGCGTTTGTGAAAACCGGGTTATTTCGCTACGTTTATACAAACAGTAAAGGCGATGAATTTACGAAAGCTATTATGCCCGAAAACAATTTTATTAGTTCGTATTCGGCTATGGTTTTGAATAAGCCTTCTTATTTTTCAATCGAAGCCTTAGAAAATTCGCAATTAGTGGTCATAAATTGGTGTGATTTCGAGCAATTAAAAGAGAAAGATGTATTTTGGCTCAAATTTTTGATGAAATTTATTGAAAAAGGTTACATTGTAAAAGAAAAACGCGAACGTGATTTGCTTTTGCTTGATGCCGAAACGAGGTATAAAAATTTTCTTACAGAATTTCCCGGATTAGACCAACGGATTAAACAGACGATTATCGCTTCATATTTAGGAATTAAACCCGAAACGTTGAGCAGAATCCGCAAAAAAATCGTTTCTTGACTTAGGTCAATGCAATTCGCTTTTTTATACTCTAATTTTGTGTAAAATGTTTAACTTAAAATCTTCACAAAATGAACTTAGAAAATAATACCGTATTAATTACCGGAGGAAGTTCCGGAATTGGATTTGAATTAGCCAAAGTACTTGTTGCTAAAAACAATAAAGTGCTTATTTGCGGACGAAATTTGGAAAAACTCACACAGGCAAAAGCCCAAATACCTGAAATTGAGTTTTTTCAGTGCGACATTTCAAAACCCGACGAATGTGAAAAACTGGTAAAATGGGTGAAAGATACTTATCCGGCGTGTAACATTTTGATTAATAATGCTGCAATTGTACATTTTAGCAATTTTTACGAAACAGAAAATATTTTGGAACACGCCCGCATGGAAATTGAAACCAATTTATATGCGCCCATTGCGTTGAGCAAATTTTTTATTCCAATAATCGAAAAAAACAAATTTGCACATATCATCAATATCACTACTGGTTTGGTGTATTCGCCCAAAGCCGAATATCCGTTTTACAACGCCACAAAAGCTGCTTTACATTCTTTCACACAAGTACTTAGAAATCAATTGTCGGGCAAACCGATAAAAATTACCGAAGTAATGTTTCCGGCTGTCGATACGCCTTGGCACAAAGGAAATCCGCCCAAAATAGCCATTTCTACTCAACTCGCAGTGAATGAAATGTTGAAAGGATTAGAAAAGGACAAAGACGAAATACGCATAGCAGGCGTAAAATTATTGTACGCTGTTTCGAGAATTGCTCCCAAATTTGCATTCAAAAAAATAAATAGTCTGGCAAAATAAAGATGAAATGAACCGATTTTTTGGAATATTGTTTGGCAATACCGGCGATTTTTCTTTTGAAAACCGTGTTTTTAATGCCATTGCTTTTATTACTGTTCTGCAATGCGTTATCACTTTTTTCTGGAATTTATCGCTGGGTATGCCTATGTATATTATTTCTACAGTTTCGGTTATCGGGCTTATTTGTGCAGTTTTTTACTACTATTCGCGTTTCAGAAAAAAATTTAACGCGCTGTCGTACCTTATTTTGGCTTGTATTTTATTGTCGGTTGTTTGGTTTTTGAACGAAGGTTCAAAGGGGGCAACTTCGTTTTCGTTTTTATTTACTGCGGTCGGAATTATTTGTATTTCCAACAAAAAACATCATTTCATCTTTCTTTCAATTATCCTTCTAAATATTGGATTGTTGTTTTTTCTCGAAAAAAACTTTTATGATGTGTTCATGCATGGGCACCACACGCAAGATGAAATACAAAGCGACATGGTGTTTTTCTTTATCCTCGATTTAATCCTTATTTACTTTATTGTCAGCTTTTTGAAAGAAAATTACGACAAAGAAAATAAAACAATTGAAGCACAGAAAGAGATACTAAACCGACAACATACAAAAATTACCGACAGTATTAAAAGTGCCGAACTCATACAAGGTGCAATGCTGCCTAATGAGTTGTATTTGAATACTTTGTTCAATGACTATTTTGTATATTACAAACCCAAAGACATAGTAAGCGGCGATTTTTATTGGGTAAATTCGTACAACGACACTACCTTTTTTGTGGCAGCAGATTGCACCGGACATGGAGTTTCAGGGGCTTTGATGAGTATGCTTGGAATTGCTTTTTTGAATGAAATAACTGCCAAGAATCCGGAAATTAAACCCAATGAAGTTCTTGATGAATTGCGAAAAAAAGTGATTTCTGCCTTAAACCAGCCACAAACTAAAACCACGCTAAGCTATGGAATGGACATTTCGGTATGCGCATTAAACCGCAAAACCGGAATATTATATTTTTCGGGTGCAAACAATGCGCTCTTTTTGATTAGAAATAAGCAATTGATTGAATACAAGGCAGATAAAATGCCAATTGGAACGTATCCGCGAGAACAGGCTTTTTCACTTCAATGCATTTCGGTCGAAAAAAATGATGTATTTTATATTTTTTCCGATGGTTTCGAAGACCAATTTGGTGCGAATAAAAAGAAATTTTCAAAAAAGAATTTCAGGGCATTTCTGCTTGATAATCATGAAATAGAAATGAAACAACAACCAATATATTTTGAAAACCATTTAAACCAATGGAAAGGAAGCGAGGAACAAACCGATGATATATTGGTAATTGGAATAAAAATTTAAAAATATTTGGTTTTTAATAAATTATAATATTTTAAAATTTTATTTATAAATTCCTTATAATCAAATATTTATATTAGATGTAACGAACTATTGACTAATTATTGTATCAAATAATATTTTTTCAATATAAATAGTTTTAGTTATGAATTTTTACATTTATATAATTTTTATCGTTACTTTTGAGTAATGAATTCCACAAAATAGACATTCAATTTTTATAATTTTTATAATTTGAAATAATAAAAAGTTATGATTGCTCAAAGATTAAAAAATTCTTTTGATAGATATTTTGTTGCTCCGATTGAAGTTTGGGAAAATTTTGCTTCTTTTTGTGAAATTGTAAGTTTTAAGAAAAATGAAGTTTTGAAAAAAACGAATCAAATCGAAAAATTTGGTTATTTTATTTTGAAAGGCAGTGCCGGAGTTTTCATTTGGAAAGAAAATAATTACGTTTGTTTGGATTTGATGTACGAAAATATGTTTTTTGCCGATTATATGTCGCTAATTACCGGCGAGGCTACAACCTTGGAAACAATGGTTTTAGAAAGTTCCGAGATGCTGAGAATTTCAAAAGAAAATATCGAAAAACTAAAAGCAACTCAAATCGGGTCTTTGATTTTTTTAATTTCAGCCGAAAATTCTTATGTCGAAAAACAACAGCAACAAATTGATTTACTGTTAAAAACAGCAGAGCAGCGATATTTTGAACTCTTGCAAAAACAACCAAACATAATCAAAAGAACAGCTCAAAAACATATTGCATCGTATTTGGGGATAACAACTGAAAGTCTGAGCCGAATAAGAAAAAAAATTATTGAAATCTAATTTATTAACTTATGGTAACTTTTTTGATGTATGGAACGATTATTATTGTAAAAAAATATTAATCGTTAAAAGTCAAGAAAATGAGAATAATAACTGTTATTTTATTTTTAATATTTGCATTGAATTGTATTGCCCAAGAGAATAGTCAAGTTGCAGAAAGAAAGGGATTTATATTCGGAACATCTGCGGGTGTATCTTATCTCAATCTGAAGTTCGAAGGGTTTCAAAATCAAAATACTGTGGCAGCTTCGTTTCCGAATTTCAAAATTGGCAGTATGATTTCCAAAAATACCGCTTTACTTTTGCATCTTCCGGGCAGTGTTTACAATTACACACTTTCAGGAAGGCAACGCGACAGAGGATTTGAAGGAATTATTCCTTCCATTCAACACTGGACTAACGATAGAATGTGGCTTTTGGCAGGCATTGGAATCTCGATGGACGCACCCGCATTTTACGATATTAAAACCGAAGACGAACGGAAATTTTATTTTGGATACGGTATTTTAGCTTCTGTGGGTTACGAAATCTGGAAAAAAGGACGATTTGTAGTTGATATTCAAGCAAGAATGCATTTTGGTAAAGTGAAATTTGATAATTTGAATGAAAAAGGATTTGCTACCAATTTTTTAATTGGGATAAATTGGTATTAAAAAGCTAATCAAAAATAGAATTTTTTAAGTTTTTAAACCGATTAAAATAAAAATAATTAATTTTAGGATTTTAATTTTTGAAAATTTGAAATATCTGTTAAAAAAACAAGTGAAAAAGCATAAAAAAATAACATGAAACACGATTGGAAAAAAAACGACAAGCAGTATTATCTGCCCAAAAACAAACCGGAATTAATTGAAATTCCGAAATTCAATTTCTTCATCGTTGAAGGAAAAGGAAATCCGAACGACGAATTTTTTGCGGAATATATCGGAGTTTTATATTCGCTGTCTTATGCCGTAAAAATGAGCCCAAAGCAAGGTTTTGCTCCCGCAAATTATGAGGAATATACCGTATTTCCGCTCGAAGGTGTTTGGGATATTAATGATGAAGCCAAAAAAAATTACAACGGCACTTTGGATAAAAACACATTGGTATTCAAACTTATGATGCGACAACCCGATTTTGTTACACCCGAATTTGCAGCCGAAGCAATTGCTCGAACCAAAAAGAAAAAACCGCACGAATTGCTCAATAAAGTGAAATTTGAAACCATAGAAGAAGGGCGTTGCGTGCAAATGTTGCACGAAGGCAGTTACGATAGCGAACCTGCAAGTTTTGCAAAAATGAAAGAATTTACCGATGCAAATAATCTGTTAAGAATAAGTATGTTGCATCGTGAAATTTATTTATCCGATGCTCGAAAAGTAGCCGCCGAAAAACTAAAAACCGTTTTGCGATTTTGTGTAAAGTAAAATAAAAATCAATGCAATATGAATTTATTTTTTGTATTTCAAACATTTTTTGAAAATCAAATAAGATAAATTTGTTTATTATATGCTCACTTACTATATTTGTACTTATTTTTCAAAATAAAAATTTTAAGTATGTGGACAACAGAAGTAACTCGAAAAACAACGGCTTCGAAAGAGCAAATTTGGAAACTGTGGTCGGACGTTCCGAACTGGAATGTGTGGGACAAAGAAGTAGAAACATCGGAAATTTTCGGTGAGTTTCAAAAAGGGACAAAAGGCGTTCTAAAACCTGCCGGCGGTCCCAAATCTAAATTTGAGATGATTGAATGTACCAAATTCAAGTCATTTGCCGACCGAAGTTTTCTGCCTTTATGCAAAATGGATTTTATACATACATTGAGCGAAACCAAAGAAGGAATAGTCGTTTCGCATAAAGTGGTGATGTCGGGTTTTATGACCTTTTTGTTTTCAAAAGTGATTGGAAATAAAATAAAAGTCGGACTTCCGTTTGCATTAGAAAAACTTGTGGAACTTGCAGAAAATTAAAATCAAAAATGATGAACTCTGATTTTCTTTACGAAAAACCCGAAGTAAGTTCTGGATTTTTATTATGGCAAGTTACAAATTTGTGGCAAAGGGAAATTAAAAAAGCTCTGGAAAAATACGATTTAACTCATTCTCAGTTTGTTTTGCTTGCAAGTATTCATTGGTTTTCGTTAATCAATCAAAATGTAACTCAAATTTTACTGTCAAATCATACGAAAATAGACCCAATGACAACGTCAACCGTATTAAGGACTTTGCAAGCAAAAGGATTGATAACCAGACAAGAACACGAAACCGATACAAGAGCAAAAACAGTTATTCTTACCGAAGCAGGTTTACAAAAAATAAAACCTGCAATAGTAACGGTGGAGCAATTTGACAAACTTTTTTTTGGTTCACTCGGCAGTCAAACAGAAGATTTTAACAACAAATTAATAACTTTGCTCGAAACCGGTGATTTTTCAAAATAAAACAAAACAGATGAAACAGCCATGCCGAACATTTTGACACACAAGGGAATGATTAGAAATTATCTAACTCGAAAAGCGTGGACGCTTTTCGCAATTATCTTGTGTTTAGCGTCCACGCTAAACATCATAATATCAATTAAAAGAAAATATTAAACAGATGAAAACTTGTGTTAAATGCTTACAAAACAACAAATATTAGATAAAATTCAAAACCAATTTTCGGGACTTGCTGTAAATCAAAATTGGGGCGAAACCGGATTGTTTTACAATCCGGAATTGAAATTGAAAAAAGGAATTTACTTGCTCACAATCAAGGAAAAAGACGGTGCCAATGATAGGTCGTCAAATTTAAACAGAGGAAATCTTTTTCGGTTAAATATCGGAATTTCAAAACCTACTTTTATAAAAATGTTTGGCAAAATTCCTAAACGTCCTCCGGCAGGAGGAATTATTGACATGAATTTTGATTTTTCTGAAATTGATAAAATAATGCCTCACCCTGTATATGGTTGGATGTGTTGGATTTGCGTAATAAATCCGTCAGAAAAAACTTTTAGTGATATAAACCCTTTAATTGAAGAAAGTTATAAACTTGCGTTGATAAAATATTCAAAGAAAAAATGGAAATAAAATTCAATTGGATAGGCGGCGCAACCTTTATTTTAAGTAACGGCAATCTGAAAATTGCCTGCTACCCTGTTTTGTGTGAGAAAGGAACAGTTCAGGATTTTTTTTGGTTCAAATCCAAAAGAATTGAGCAACCTATTTATTCGGAAAATGATTTTGAAGCCATTGATTTATGGCTCATTACGCACAATCACGAAGATCATTTAGACGAAATCGGATTGTCTAAAATTTCGGACACTGCTGAAATTGTTTGCAATAAAAATTCATATAAAATTCTGAAAATCAACAAAAAAAACAAACTGTCTGTTTTTGACCGGAAAGAAACAAAAACTTTTTTCATAAAAGATTATACAATTGAAATAGAAGCAATTCCGGCAATTCACGGCATAAACCCTTTAAGTGCGTTTTTCGCTGGAAAAGTAAACGGATATTTTTTGACTATTTCCAATAAAAATGAAAAAATTGGAATTTATATCACAAGCGACACAGTGTATAAAAAACAAATTATCAATTCACTAAAAGGAAAACAAATTGATTTGCTCATACCGAATATGGGAGCTGCCAAACAAGGTTCTTGGATTATGATGCTGACTTTAAATTCGGAAATGCTGAAAAAAATGATTGACGAACTCAACCCAAAAATTGTAATTCCTGTGCATTTCGGAACTTTTGAACATTACAAAGAACCGATTGAAAAGATTGAAAAACTTAACGATAAGCGGATAAAAATTATTAAAACCGGAGAAATTTTTAAAACCAACTTAGTAATCGTAAATAAATAACATTTACATCTTACTTTGTTTTTGGTCGAATTGT
>DYNA01000023.1 GCA_020721325.1 Paludibacter propionicigenes | reverse complement strand
TAGATTTAGAATATGTGGTAGATTATTACAATAATGTAGTTGATTCTACGATTGCCGTGAGCGACAAAGAATTAGGAGAATACTACGAAAAACATAAAAAATATTACAAACAAGAAGCTTCGCGCGATATTTTGTACGTTAGTTTTGATGTTGTGCCTTCGGAAGAAGACAATGCCGAATTAAAAAAATGGGCAGACAAAATGCACAAAGAATTGGGAACAACTGACGAGATAGAACTTTTAGTAAACCGCGAATCTGATGTGCCTTTCGATGGTCGTCATTATACACTCAAAGACCTTTTAAATCAAGGATTTGACTCTACTTTGTACTTTAAAACTGCCGGTTACGTTGAGCAACCTGTTTTAAAAGATGGCATTTACCGCATTTCAAAAGTTATGGACAGAGTTATGAAACCCGACTCTGTTAAAGCACGCCATATCTTAATTAGTTTCCAAAAACACGAAAAAGCAAAAGCCGAATTTTTGGCAGATAGTATAAAATCGTTGATTGTAGATAAAAAAGAAGATTTTGTTCAATTGGCACTTTTATTTGGCGAAGATGGAACAGCAAAAACAGGAGGCGACTTAGGCTGGTTTGGCGAAAAAGCAATGGTTAAACCATTTGAAGATGCCGTTTTTGAAGGAAAAATAGGCGATATAAAAGTAGTTGAAACTCAATTTGGCTACCACGTAATCGAAATTACCGGAAAAAGCGACCCTGTTGAAAAAGTTAAATTAGCTTCAATAATAAGAGTAATTGAGCCAAGCGCAAAAACATACCAAGATTTTTATACCGCAGCAAGCCATTTTGCCGGTGAAAATCAAACCCCAGAAAAATTTGAAAAAGCTATCAAAGACAAAGCACTCATTGCTCGCACGGTGCCAAACATTCGCTTAATGCAAGACCAAATTGCCGGTTTAGATAATCCGCGACAATTAATTCAATGGGCTTTCAAAGCCGAAAAAGGCGAAATTTCGGAAGTGTATGAATTTGGAAACAAATACGTTATAGCTCAATTAACACAAATTAGAGAAAAAGGCATTCCCGAATTAGAACAAATAAAAGGTGAATTGACTTTTGAACTCAGAAAAGAGAAAAAAGGCAAAATTTTATCTGACAAATTAAAAGGAACAACTGATTTGAATGCACTTGCCACTAAAATAAACGGTAAAGTAATGCCCGCTACCGAAGTTAGTTTCCATTCGTTCCAACTTCCCGGCGCAGGAAAAGAACCCAATGTTTTAGCGTATGCCACAACCATTGATTTGAACAAAATTTCCGAACCCATTATTGGAAATATGGGCGTTTACGTAATTAAAGTAAACAACAAAAAACAAGCTCCCGAAACAAAAGATTTTACGGCTCAAAAATTTAACATTTCACAAATGTTGCAATCAAGAGCCTCTTACGAAGCATACAAAGTTTTGAAAGACACAAAAGAAATTGAAGATTTTAGAAATAAATTTTATTAATCCTTTAATTTTTTAAAAAAAAAGAGCTGTTTGTATTTTTTTATACAAACAGCTTTTTTATTTTTGAAAAAAAAAAATTTACAAAAAAATAAGATAATGGAAAAAATAATAGCTAAAATGCTACTCGATATAGAAGCCGTAAAACTAAGCCCAAATGCCCCATTTACTTGGGCTTCGGGCTGGAAGTCGCCTATTTATTGCGACAACCGAAAAACCCTTTCCTATCCCTACATTAGAAACGTAGTGCGCGATGCTTTTGTGCAAGTAATTAAAAATCAATACCCTGATGTAGAAGTAATTGCAGGCGTAGCCACAGGTGCCATTGCGCAAGGTGTTTTGGTAGCACAAGAACTGAATTTACCTTTTATTTATGTCCGCTCATCGGCTAAAGAACACGGTTTGAGCAATTTAATAGAAGGAGTAGTTTCGCCAAATCAAAAAGTAGTTGTTATAGAAGATTTGATTTCAACCGGAGGCAGCAGTTTAAAAGCCGTTGAAGCTTTGCGCGAAAAAGAGTTCGAAGTATTAGGATTGATTGCTATTTTTAGCTACCAATTTGAAACAGCAACCCAAAATTTTAAAAATGCTAACTGTCCGCTTTCGACACTCAGTAATTACGAAACGCTGATAGAAATTGGACTAAACGAAGGTTTTATAAGCCAAAATGATATAGAAAATTTAATAAATTGGAGAAAAAATCCAAGCGTTTGGAAATAAAAAAAGTTTAATTTTGCTATTTCTAAAAATTTTGATAAACATCAAGAAACACATTTTTTTACAAAAAAATTTGCACTAAAAATCTTTTTTTTATGAAAATAGAAATCGATAAAAATTCAGGTTTTTGCTTCGGAGTAGTTTACGCCATAGAAAATGCCGAACGAGAATTGGAAAAAAATAAAAAATTATATTGCTTAGGCGACATTGTTCACAACAGCGTAGAAGTTAAACGCCTGAATGACAAAGGTTTAATTACAATCAACCACGAGCAATTCAAAGAACTCAAAAATACCACCGTTTTGATAAGAGCGCACGGTGAACCGCCCGAAACCTACAAAATTGCATTAGAAAACAACATCAAATTGATTGATGCCTCTTGTCCGGTGGTTTTGCGACTACAAAACAGTGTTAAAAATGGAAACAACGAAATTGAAAATAAAAATGGTCAAACGGTTATTTTTGGCGAAAAAGGTCATGCCGAAGTAAATGGTTTGGTTGGTCAGACAAAGAACAAAGGCATAGTAATCAGCAAGATAGAAGATTTAGAATTAATTGACTTTACAAAACCCGTCAATATTTTTTCGCAAACCACCAAAAGCCCAATAAAATACAACGAATTGATTGAAGAAATTAAAATACGATTGCAAAAAAATGATTTAAGCCCCGAAGCCGATTTAATTGTAAATCAAACAGTTTGTGGACAAGTTTCGCACCGAGACGTGCAATTGCCCGATTTTGCAAGAAAACACAATACCATAATTTTTGTAAGCGGAAAAAAAAGTTCAAACGGAAAAATGCTTTACGAAGTTTGCAAAAAAGCCAATCCAAATACTTTTTTTGTAACCGATACGGAAGATTTGAATCCAAGCTGGTTTGCTGAAAATCAATCAATTGGTATTTGTGGAGCAACCTCAACCCCCAAATGGCTGATGGAAAAAATAGCCGACCATATTCAAAATTTTGAAAATAAAATATAATTTTTTATCCTTTTTTTTACAAAAGAAAGCTAAAAAAAATATTGTCCCTTTCATTTTTTTTAATCGAAATATGATTATTTTTGCTTAAAAATAAGAAATATTCCACTGATTTTTAAACTATTTAAAATCAGTTCATTACTTCTTATTAAAAAAACTTACAATTCAAAAAAATAAATTAGAAAAACACAATTTCTGTAATTTTTTTTTACAAAAAAAATATTTTCAGAAAAAAAATCAACAAAATATGACAGTTCAAGAACACATTGATTTTATTTCAAAAATTGAATTATTCAGAGATTTAACGGCTGAAGAATTAGCCGAAATTTCCAAAATTATTTCTGAGAAAAAAATAAAATCCGGGAAAAGCGTTTTTTCAGAAAATGCTGAGAGAAGCAACATTTATTTAATCTACGAGGGAGAAGTAGAATTGTACAAAAAAACGCCTTTCGGTAGCGAAAAAAAATTGGCTTACTTCCGCGAGCAAGATTTTTTGGGCGAAGGCTCATTAATTGACAATTCGCCCCACTCTACCAGTGCGCGCACACTTTCCGATTCGCTTTTGCTCACCATGTCGGCAAAAGATTTAAAAACGATAATGGAAAAAAATGGAATTATTGCTACCAAAATTTTACCACAAATAGCCAAAGTGATTTCCAGACGCATGAGTGGTGCTAATAATCAAGTAGTTAATGTTGCATCGCAATACATTTCAGGGCGCACACGCTTGGAACACGACCTTTTGGGCGACCGCAATGTGTCTGCCGATGTGCTTTATGGTGTACAAACCCTTCGCGCACTCGAAAATTTCAACATTAGCGGCGTTAATTTAAGTTTTTACCCGCTTTTTATTCAATCACTGGCTATGGTAAAATGGGCGGCTGCCAAAGCAAACAATGAATTGGGGCTTATCAACGACGAAATTACCGAAGCTATTTTGCAGGCATGTGAAGATATTATTCACGGAAAACACCACAAAGAATTTGTGGTGGACATGATTCAAGGCGGTGCCGGAACTTCTACCAACATGAATGCCAACGAAGTAATTGCTAATAAGGCACTTGAGATTTTGGGACACCAGCGCGGCGAATACCAATATTGCCACCCCAATAACCATGTAAATCTCTCACAATCAACCAACGACGCATATCCAACGGCTGTAAAAATAGCTTTAATCAATAGCAACAAAAAATTGGTTACTATTCTTATGGATTTAATTTCGGCAATGCGACAAAAAGGCGAAGAATTTTCGGACGTAATTAAAATGGGACGCACCCAATTGCAAGATGCCGTACCTATGATTTTAGGTCAATCTTTTGAGGCTTACGCAGTTACACTCGAAGAAGAAATTCAACGATTAAATCAAAATTCGGCTTTATTTTTGGAAGTAAACATGGGCGCAACAGCCATTGGAACTGGAATAAACTCCGAACCGGGTTATACAACAAAGGTAATCAAATACTTACGTGAAATTACCGGCATGGACATCGTTTCGGCTGTAAACCTCATCGAAGCCACTCAAGACACCAGCGCGTTTATCATGTACTCTTCTGCTATTAAACGCTTGGCTATCAAGCTTTCCAAGATTTCAAACGACCTCAGACTTCTGTCTTCGGGACCGCGTGCAGGATTTAATGAAATCAATTTGCCCGAAATGCAACCCGGCTCATCGATTATGCCCGGAAAAGTAAATCCGGTTATTCCCGAAGTGGTTAATCAAATAGCTTTCAAGGTGATAGGCAACGATTTAACCGTTAGCATGGCGGTTGAAGCCGGACAGTTGGAATTGAACGTTATGGAGCCAATCATTGTTCAAAGTTTGTTTGAAAATATAGAAATGCTCAAAAATGGCATGGCAACTTTAAATTATCGTTGCATTATAGGAATTACTGCCAACAAAGAGCATTGTCGGCAACAAGTTCTCAACAGCATTGGCTTGGTAACCGCCTTAAATCCGATTTTGGGCTACGAAGCTTCTACTCAAGTAGCCAAAGAGGCAAAACAAACAGGCAGAGGCGTTTACGAAATTGTTTTGGAAAAAGGTTTGCTTTCAAAAGAAGAACTTGACGAGGCTTTAAAACCCGAAAATATGATTAAACCCATGAAATTTAGACGCAAATAAAAAGTAAACTGGTATTTTTATAGAAAACATCTTTTTTTGACAAAAAGTCTTTCAAAACCTGCCAAAATTACATTGGCAGGTTTTTTGTAAAAAAAAGGATTTTTACTTAAAAAAAGTGAAAAAAGTCAGTTTTTTTTTGAAATAAAAAAAATATGCGTATTTTTGAAAAAAAGAAAATAATAAAAATAACATAAAAAGGAGGATTCTATGAAAATTGGACAATCATCAAACCCTGCGTTGAGCGAAAAAATCTTTCAATCAGCCAGTTACGCTCACACGAACGAAGGCTCCATGAGCATAAACGGAGCAATTAATAAAACCGGAATTTTAACCATAATTCTTTTAATATCAGGAGCTTACTCTTGGAGCATGGCATCGCCTACATTCATGTGGGTAGGTTTAATCGGTGGCTTGGTTTTTGCCATTGCAACCATTTTCAAACACGAATGGTCTTATTGGTCGGCACCGCTTTATGCTGCTTTTGAAGGCTTATTTTTAGGCACTATTTCAGCAGTTTATGCCAATATGTTTGAAGGCATCGTTCCGAAAGCGATACTTTTAACGTTTTCGATACTATTTGTAATGCTTTTTTCGTATCGTTCGGGTTTGGTTCGCGCAACCGAAAAATTCAAATCGGGCGTTATTGCTGCAACCGGTGGTGTGGCTGTGTTTTACCTTATCACTCTGGTAATGAAATTGTTTGGTGCAGATACCAGCATGTTTTTTGGCGGTGGTCTTTTGAGCATTGGTATTAGCTTGGTAATCATAGTAATAGCCGCTTTAAATTTGGTTTTAGATTTCGATTTTATCGAAAAAGGTGCGGCTCAAGGTTTGCCAAAACACTACGAATGGTACGGTGCTTTTGGCTTAATGCTTACTTTGGTTTGGTTATACTTAGAAATTTTACGACTTCTTTCCTATTTTTCGGGTAGAGATTAATTGTAGAATTTTGATAAAATAATAGTAAATTTACAAAGAATTCTGTTTTGAATTTTGTGAAAAATTATTATTATTTTTCTGTATCAATATTTTTAAACGGTAATGTGTAAATTATTATAAATCATTCGTTTATTTTATAAAATTTTATTTTTATTAAAATATTGTTAATCAAATAATTAACAAAGAAATAACGAATTATTTTTTTTAATTTTTTCAATAAAAAAAATTAGATGACATTTACACTTTACCGTTTTTTTTATTTACATAATTATTTTTTTATTTTTAAAAATAATCCAAATTATAATAGGAATACCTAATAACGAAGTAACTGAATTAATCGGAAGAATTTGATTATTAGGCAAATTGGATAAAATATCGCTCAATAACATTAAAATAGAACCTATCAAAGCCGATGCTAAAATTAAAGAGTTATGCTTGCTAATACCCAAATACATACGCGCTAAATGTGGCACTACTATTCCAATAAAACCTATCGGTCCACAAAATGCTGTAACCGTACCGGCGAGTATGCTGGTGCTGGAAAACACTAAAACACGTGCTTTGAATAAATTGATTCCGAGCGTTTTGGCATAATCTTCGCCCAATAATAAACCATCTAAAATTTTTGATGAAAAAAAAGCAAGTATAAAACCCAAAACAATTACGGGAATCATCAATTGCAATTGGCTGATGGTAACTCCCGACAAACTACCTAATGTCCAGATTACAAATGCTTTAAGCATAGTTTCGCTGCTAAAATATTGTAAGATATTAATTAAAGCCGAAATAATGCTTCCAATTAAAATTCCCAGTATAAGTATGGTTGCCAAATTTTTTATTTTTGTAGAAATAGCTAAAATAAGCAATAAAACCAAAGCTGCTCCAATCCATGCCGCCAGTACAACATTTAGATTTCCCCAAAATGAAGAAAAACCTAATGCTCCAATTCCTAACACCAAAATAGCTACACCTAATGCTGCTCCTGAACTAATTCCTAAAATATAAGGACCGGCTAAAGGGTTTCTAAAAATGGTTTGCATTTGTAAACCGCTCACTGATAAAGAGATACCTACCAACACCGCAGTCAGTGCTTTGGGTAAGCGAAATTGAAAAAATATAGTTTTGAATGAAGAATTTAATTCAGGAAACTTTATGAAAAAAAAGAAATCAGATATTGTAAAATGAATATTTCCAAGCAGAATATCTAAAAAAAATAAACTAACAAAAATAAGTATCAATAAAAAAAAACGAATGGTTTGTTTCATATTTTCAAAAAAAAACAATCCTTTTTTCTTGAAAAAAAGGATTGTTTAAAAAAAATTTATCCAAAAAGTTTATGAAATAATTTATCGCGCCACGAAACGGGTGATTTATCGTCTTCATCGTAATAACCTTGTCCGTAACCATAACCATAACCGTAACCATAACCGTAACCGTAACCGTAGCCATAACCGTAGCCATAATCGTAACCATACGGATTGGCTATTCTTATGTCATTTACCAAAAGACTTAAATTTTTAATGTCGTTGTTGTTGTCATACAAGTCGTTAATCAATTTGAGTGCATTGGTAGTTGTATAATTTTGACGCATTACATAAACAAATGTTTCGGTATGTTTTGTAAGCAAAAGGGCATCAGTAACCAGAGCAATTGGAGGTGTATCAACTATAATATAATCAAACTGTTGAGTAGCTTCTTTAAAAAACTCGGTCATTTTTTCAGAATCTACCAACTCAGCCGGATTTGGAGGAACGGGACCGGAAAAAGCAACGTATAAATTATCAATTTGAGTTTTGCGAATGATTTGGTCAAAAGTCATTTGATTGATTAAGTAATTTGTCATTCCATAATCATTGCTGCCATCAAATTCGTAATGCACTTTTGGTTTACGTAAGTCAAGCCCAATTAAAAGGGTCTTTTTATTGCCCATTGCAATAATTGAAGCTAAATTTACGGCACAAAAAGTTTTTCCTTCACCGCTTATAGTCGAAGTTACGGCAATAATTTTATCTTTTTTATTTGCCAACATGTACTGCAAATTGGTACGCAAAGTTCTAAAAGACTCGGCTATGGGCGATTTAGGTCGTTCAAAAACCGGAATACCAACTTTTTTATCGTTATGCCCCACCATTCCAAGAATTGGAATTTTAGTATTTCGCTCTATATCTGAACGGTCGAGTATTTTATTGTTAAAAAATTCGCGAATAAAAATAAACGCCAAAGGAATTATAAATCCTATTGTAAGTGCTTTATTTCTGTTTCCACGTGTATCGGGTCCCATGTATTGAGCATCGACTGCACGAGCTATGTCTAAAACCTTGGTGTCTGGTCTGTTTGAAGCTCGTGTTATTCCGGCTTCGGTTCGTTTTTGCAAAAGGTAAGTGTAAATATTATCATTAAAATCATATTTTCGAGTAATATTTAGCATTTCACGCTCTTTTTGCGGAAGCGACTGTATTTTTGCGTTAAGCAATGAAATTTTCTGAGCCAAATCTTTTTTATTCTCTTTTAAAACGGCTTTGCTTGTTGCTAAATATTTTAAAAGTTTTTCCTTAAAAAATTCTTGTTTTTTCTTATTTTTTCCAAAAACGGGTATCTCTTCTCCTGTTTCTTTTATACCGTATTTATTCAGTTCGGTTTCGTCGTTTGCAGTTATTGTTGTATTTAACATTTCCGAAAGCAAAGGGTCGTTTACGCCCATTAGTGCAGGAGGGATTATTTCATTTATATCGGTATTTTTCTTTATTTCATGCTCCAAATATTCATAATATCTGATGTTGATATTATTCATATTTTGCTGTGTTTCAAAGAGTTTCAAACTTTCATAAACTTCTTCACCTTCTCTGCTAATGTCCACAACATTATTTCGCATTCTGAAACTTTCTAAATTTCGTTCGGCAACACTTAGCGAATCTACAACACCCTCCAACTGTTCGTCGATAAATTTTATGGTACTAACAGCAATTTGATTTTTTTCGGTTAAACCGTTTAAAATGTAAATTTCAATAATTTTATTCAAATAATCTACATCTCTGTCTGGCACAGTCCCTTCCATCCAAAGCCAGAGCATAGTAGTAGATTTCATATAAGCTTCAACTTTCAATTTTTGAGAGTATTCTCTAACCATCTGGTCGATGTTTCGGATTCTAAAAAAATAGTCATTTTCAGTCATTTCTGTTGAAAATTCATTTCTTAGCATCACGTTGAAATTGTATCCGTGTTGAGTAAATTGTTCGCCAAATTCCAAAACTTGTGTAAATTGTATATTTGGAAAACTGAGTTGATATTCTCTGTTCGATAAAATCCGAATATTTGCATTTCCTTGAGGCTGAGGATTTATCGTATCAAAATGAACAATAAAAGGGCTACTTTTATACAATTCGTGATTTCTGAATTTTCCAATTAAATAATACTCCACTAAAAACTCATCAATGGAATTAATGGCTTGACGGGTTAATAAAAAAGATGTTAATATACCACGCTCAGTTTCAACGCTTTTGTTGGACTCAAAATAATTCAAACCACCTAAATACTCTTCTGACATGGATTTATCTTTTACTAAAATAGTAGAATGAACGCCATAAATAGGAGTTTGGTACTTATTGTTGAAATACGCATAAATGTATGCTACTGAAAGCGAAATAACAAAAAGATACCAATTTCGAAGCAATAAAAAAATATATTTTTTATAATCAAAATTTGTATGAACAATAGGAGATTGTTGAGATTGATTGGTTGTATTATCCATTTATTTTAAATTAATAATTAACAAAACAGTAGTCAATATAGTCGAAACAGAGGTAAGCAAATACATAAAATCCTGTGTTTCAACTTTGTAACTGCGCCAACGCAAAGGTTTTACATAAACCATATCATTGGGCAATAAAAAGAAATCTTCGGAAGCTAATATATTTCTATCCTGAAGATTGATATAAAATGTTTTTCTACCTCCTTCTGTTTGCCTTATTACCAATACTTTAGCTCTATTCCCGTAATCCGTAATTCCTCCGGCACGTTCTATTGCTTCATAAACATTGAGCTTTTCTTGGAAAAAAACCATTGTTCCCTGATTTGTAAATTCTCCTAAAAAAGTGATTTTAAAACTCACAAATTTTATTACAATGTACGAATCGGTTAAATATTCATCGGCTAATTCTTGAATGTAACGTGTGGCTTCGGGTAAAGTTTTTCCACCTACTTTAACATCGCCAATGATGGGCAGTTTGATGTAACCCGAATCATTTACTGCATAACCGGTAAAATAAAACTGACCACTGTTATTTTCGGTATTCATCTGATTCATATTCATTTCATTTTGCCCTTCATTGCCATAAAATGAATTGAAGAAATTACTTACCTCCGGATTGGTGCTTTTTATTGTAACTTTTAATAAATCATGCTCAGCAATTCTGTAATCAACATCATGTTCTACATAAAACGAATCGGTCATAAATTTATCAGCCTCCGCATCGTGCAAATAATACAAACGCTTTGTGCATGATGAAAATACGATAAAACTTAAAAAAAATAATATTAGATATTTTTTCATTTAGATATAATTTTCTTTAAAAATATATTTTTTATAAAAGAATAAACCCTTTTTTAAATTAAAGTGCAAAAATAGAAAGAAAATTTGATGTTACAATACTTTAACTCAAATTAACGTAGATTATTACTGCAAAAATATATTTATTCTTTTACTATGCTTTTTATTTCATTTTTATCAAAAAAATAAACTCGTAAAAATCAATATTTTACGAGTTTATTATACGTTTTTTTTTTATAAATAAATCATTCTAAATTCGATTTACTTTTTTTTCTAAAAATATTAGCTTTCGATTCCTGACGCTTGAGTAAACGCATAATATTTTTACGATGCGTATAAATCAATCCGCCGGCTACAAAAAATGAAAAAATAATGAGCGAAGAAGCCTCTTCTTTAAAAAGATAAATGATAAGTACCGGAAAAGTTACACCGGCTAACATAGAACCTAATGATACAAAACGTGTTGTTATTAATACTATCACAAATACCGAAAAAGCTAACAATGTTGCCAATGGGTGAATGGCTAATCCAATTCCAAATAAAGTTGCAACTCCTTTTCCGCCGCGAAAACCGGCAAAAATCGGAAATAAATGTCCTAAAACAGCGGCGGCTCCTAATGCCAATTGCATGTTTATATACGCATTGGTGCCAATTGGAAAGGTTTCGGTAAAAAAAAGTGCAATTTTAACGGCTGCCCAACCTTTTGCCATGTCAATTATCATTGTGGGAATACCCGCTTTTTTACCTAAAACTCTAAAAACATTTGTAGCTCCAGCGTTGCCACTTCCATAATCGCGTATGTCAATTCCGTAAAATACTTTACTTATCCATACCGAAGTAGCTATTGAACCCAACAAATATGCTAATAAAATAGCAATTGTAAAGAAAAAAAATGGCATAATCTAAGATTTTTATTAATTTAATTACTCTTTATTCATAAATACATAATCTAATCAGAGTTTGTTTTTAGAAATCTTAACAATTAATTAATCATTATTTAATGTAAACCGCGAATATATGCAAAAAAATCTTTCAAAAAAAAGAAAAACTTAATTTTAACATTTTTTAACAAAACACATAGGAATTTTATTCAAAACGAATTTGAATTAATTTTTTCTAAAAATCTAATTTATAGTTATTTATAAAAAAAAATTTGGATAAAATTATCTTTTAAAATTTAATTTAAAAAAGGGAAACAATGAGTTTTTTTTCAAAATTTTCATAAAAAATATTCTTTTTCAGGGATTTTTTTTCTTCATAAAAAATTCAAAATAATTAAGTTATTTTCACATAACATTTTTTTAAATTTTATTTAATCTAAATTTTTGATAAAATGAGCATTATTTATGATTATTTCAAACTTTTATTTCATTATACAAAGTACTTTTTAACGAAAAATTTTTCGCAAAGAATTGACTATCAAATCGGTAATTTTTACATTAAAAACTTCATTTGCTTTTATTAAAACGGCTTCCGATTTTAATTTTGTGCGCTTAATTGTACGCAAATAATCTAAATTTATTAAAAAAGAGCGATGTGTTTTGTAAAAATTTCGATGATAAAATGTCTTTTCGAGTTCTGCAATGGTGGAATTGGTAAAATACGATTCGTTTTTGGAAAGCACTACTTTTACTTCGCCGTCTTGTGCTTGGAAAAAAATTATATCATCAATTTTTATAACATATTCGTAACCTTGAAGACTTACTATAAAATAATTCTTACGATGTGTTTGAACTTGAGCTGTCAATTTATGCACCACTAAGCGCAAATCTTCGTCAGAAAAAGGCTCAATTAAATAATCAAATGGTCGGTATTTAATGGTTTCATAAGCATAGTCTTTATTGCTATGAATAAAAACGATAGCCGGGTACTGATAAAAATTTAACAATGTTTCCAGAAGACTAAATATTTTTTTATCATCAAATTCTATCTGGCAAAAAATAATATCGGGCTTATTTTGTAAAGCCATTTCAGCAGCTTCTTGCAAATTTATCGATTTATCAATCACGCGCAATTCAGCATAAATTGCCAATGATTTCTCAAGGTTTTCGATATATTCATAAGAAGTAGCTATAATCAGAACCGTTAAAACTTGCTTCATATATTAATTTTTGAAATTCTATTTTCTATTGAAAAATCAAACCAAAAGATTTCTCAAACGATTTAACTTCAGTTCGCTGCCTTTAAATATTTTCTGTTTATTGTTATAAAATAGTGTACATTCTTCATTAAATACTGATAATATTTTAACATATCCAATATTAATTAATACATTTCTATTTAGTTTAAAAAAAATCTCTTTGGGCAAAAGTTCGTTAAAATCTCTCAAATTTTCTTTAACTAAAATAACATCGTTAAAACCAACCAGTTGCATTTCTATTGATAAATTTCCTTTCAATTCGGCATAGACAATTTCGTTGGGCGACAAAAAATAATCGTCTGTTTCGTCTGTTTTTAATGAAATTTTCTTCAAAATACGCTCTTTTACTATTTTGATTTGCGTTTCCGTAATCATCATTGAAGTATCGTAGTCGTATTTACTCAAAGTTGCTGTAATTTTATCCACATTTATCGGCTTTTTGATGTAATCAAATACCGAAATTTTTATGGCTTTAAAGGCATGTTCGGTTGATGCAGATACGATAACCGTCTTTATATTAATTTTATTTTTCCGAAGTTTTTCTACTAACTCAAAACCATTGCCTTCGGGCATTTCAATATCTAAAAATAATAAATCGGGTTGAAAATTTGTTATAAAATTATAAGCTTCGGAAATATTAGTAGCTGTAGCCACAACTCTCACATAATCAAATAATTTCTCAAGAGTCGTTTTCAACGTATAGATATTATTCTCTTCGTCATCTACAATGATTACATTTATAAAATTACGCACTTTGAAAGCAAATTTAGTTAAAATACTTTAAATTTTGTACTTGTACTTATACGATTTTTTCATTCTCAATGTTGCATTTTTATAAAATTTTAACAATGACACGACCGAATAGACGTCATTCGCTTAAAAAACAATGCTTTTTGACTATTTTCGACACCAAAATATCGTTTAAATGATTCGATGGATTTATAAATTTCCGAAATATTGCGAGCTATATTTATGCGAATAAAATTTTTGCCGTTTTCTGAAAAATGTTCGCCCGGTACAACGGCTATTTTTTCACTTTCGTAAAAATCAAGTGCCGTTTCATAGCCATCTTTGTAATTATCAGGCAATTGTGTCCATATAAAGTAACCACCCGCCGCAGGTTTAACTTCAAAACCCAAAGCGGGCAAAGCTTCTGAAAGTAATGTGTATGAAGCACTTATCTTTTCTCGCAACTTCTGCACATAATTCATTCCAAAATTTGAACTTTTTATAAAACCCGCAAGAGCCTCCTGCATAACCGAAGATGCACACAAACCGATGTAATCGTGCAAGTTACGCATATTTTCGGCATGGCTTTCGTGCATAAAAAAGTAGCCAATGCGCCAACCGGTTATAGAAAATAATTTGGAAAAACTATTTACATAAAATATTTTTTCCGAAAAAAACTCAAAAGGAATGTAAGGCTCTTGTCGAAAATAAATTTCGCGATAAACGGCATCAATGATTAAATAAACTTGGTATTTTTCAATCAGTTGCAATATTTTTTCCAACTCACTTTTCTTCCAAACTTTTCCCAAAGGATTTCCGGGTGTATTTAAAAAAATTAAATTGGTTTTTTTTTCAATAATTACTTTTTCCAATTCTTCAAAATCCAATTCCAAATCCGTACCATAAGAAAAAGCATAATACGAATCATCAAATATTTTTGGTAAATGAAAATACGTTTCATAAACCGGCTCAAATGCTAACACCGATAAATGCTTTAATTTTCTATTTAAGTATGTGTAAATTAAACTTATAGCTTCAGTTGCACCATTGGTTATCAACAAATTTTCGGGCTGAAAATTTGCAAAAGCAGAATATTTTTCCAAAATTAATTTTCGTAAATTCAAATTGCCCAAAGCCGGAGCGTATTGATGTATATCACTTTGAACCAATTTACTAAGCGTTTCTAAAAGCAATTGTGGCGGTTCAAAACCCGGAATACCTTGAGCTAAATTAATTCCGCCTTTTTCTTTTACCAAATTCGACATAATACTAATAAGTGATGCCATATTTTTTTCCTTCTTTTTTTATAAAAATGAAATTCAAAACTAAAAGGTAGATAAAATTTCGAGAAAATCTTTATTGGGTGTGGTAGGCGAACCATTAAGTGAAAACTCTGGTTTTAAGCCATGTACAAAATACATATCAATTGTGCCTTTATTTTTTGCCTCTATTTTGCCTCTGTAAGTGCAATCGAAAAAACGCTTTATATATTTGTAAGTACTTTCCGAAACATTCACTTTTCCTTGCATTCCGGCAGTTTCCATACGGCTTGCAGTATTAACCGTGTCGCCCCAAATATCATAAGCAAACTTCTTTTTTCCAATCACGCCCGCCATCACCTCGCCCGTGTGTATGCCCACACGAAGTTCCCATTCAGGCTGCCCAAGCGAACGCTTCAGTTTATTGTAAGAATCCATAAATTCCTGCATTTTCAAGCCCGCGAGCGTTACGTCAATCGGATTACTTTTATTTCGCAATGGCAAACCACCAACACACATGTACGAATCGCCAATGGTTTTAATTTTTTCAATGTAATGACGCTCAATGATTTCGTCAAATTTTTCAAAACAAATATCCAGTTCTTTAATCAATTCGCGAGAAGTCAATTGCTCGGCTATTTTTGTAAAACCCTTAAAATCGGTAAATAAAACCGAAACTTTTTTA
The DNA here is from genome assembly GCA_020721325.1 of Paludibacter propionicigenes. Classification (GTDB taxonomy): domain Bacteria; phylum Bacteroidota; class Bacteroidia; order Bacteroidales; family JAIFNL01; genus JAIFNL01. Next base: position 22,383 of record DYNA01000023.1, on the reverse strand, counting down.
TACTGCTTTGGCTCTACAAAACCTTTATTTTTAAGCTGTTCAGCTACTTCATACGGCAAAATATTCAAAAGTAAATCGTCAGAACGCTGATGCGCATCTTGCAATTTTTGATTCTGAATTTCAAGCTCTAACGTTTTAAAATGCAAACGCCTTTGCTGCTGCTCCAAATCGCGTTTCTGATTTTCCAAAATCAATGTTTGCTGCAAAAGCAAATCATGTTGCATTTCCAACTGCTCACGATGCTCCTCCAACTCATCTTTTTGTGCTTCGAGAGTGAACTTTTGAGCTTCAATTTTAGCAGCCTGTAACTCCAACTGCTCAGCTTGCATCGTTACATCGTTCAAAAGTTTAAAAAGCGAAAGCGTAGATTTTACGCGGGCTTGCAGTTCAATCCTATCAACAGGTTTTGAGATGTAATCAATTGCACCAGCCCTAAAAGCCTCAGCCAAAGACCGATTGCCCGTAATCATAATCACCGGAATATCCTTAGTATGAAAATTATTTTTCAATTCCCTCAAAGCCTCCAAACCATCCATTACGGGCATTTCAATATCCATCAAAATAATGTCGGGAAGCAAAGTAGAAGCTAAAGTAATGGCTTCCAACCCATTAAATGCAGTATATAATTCGTACATTTGGCTTTCTTCCATAAAAACTGATTTTATACTAAACTGAACCAGTTTATCGTCATCTACCGCTAATATTTTGTATTTCATACAAATATATATACTTGTTATTCTTATTGTTTATAAAAAATAGTTTTTTTCTCTATCAAAAATAAAACATTTTTTACAATAAAAAAAAGTAAAAATATCGAATTTTTTAATTCAAACTTTTTTCTTTTGTTTTTTTTACAAAAAAAGAATCCCCAAAAACTTGCAACGAGGGCAATTTAATTGAAAAACAACTATTTAAAAAATAAATTATACGCGCTTTTTTTTAAAAAGAAAAATAATACTTTTTTGATGCGAAATAAAAAAAAACGCACATTAATAGTTAAAAATTGTGATTTTTATCTCAAAAAAATATTTTTTTAGAGATTAAAATTCGTAAAATATACATCTGAACTCTTTTTTAATCGGTAAAAAAAGATTAAAAAATCATTTTCTAAAAAAAAATTACACAATATAAAATTAATAATCAGAAATTTATAACTTCTTTTAAAAAAAAAGTATTTTTTTGTGAAAAAAATTTTTTTATTTCTAAAAAAATACTTTTCTTTGCACCGCAAAAATAAAAATGGTGAGTATAGCTCAGTAGGTTAGAGCATCGGATTGTGGTTCCGAGGGTCGAGGGTTCGAGTCCCTTTATTCACCCAGCATCAAGCTGTTTTCCTCTTCGGAAAACAGCTTTTTTTATTTCATACTGTCCGTTTTTGAAAATTAATCCCCTTTTTCTACCTTTTTTAATGTTTTTTTTGTAAAAAAAAATTAATCTTTAATTTTTATAAATTCATAGAACTCTTAATATCAACACTTTATAAAAATAACTCTTTTTTCTCAAAAAAAATAGTACTAAAATTTTTACAGTACCAAAAACTTTTTATATCTTTGTAACGTTTAACTACCAAACCAATTTTACAAAAACCAACCTTATTACCAAAATTCTCCAAACAATTGAATCAATCAATTGAATAATTTATTATTGCATTTATTTAATTATCATAAAAAAATATAAATCGAATATAAAAATTAATTAAAAAAAACAGAAGCCATGAAAAAAACAATTAAAGTAAGTTTAGGTGGAAGCGTTTTTACAATAGAAGAAGATGCATACAATTATCTCTTGGAATATCAAAACGCACTCCAAAATCAATACCGAAGACAATCCGGAGGGCGAGAAATTTTGCACGATATAGAAGTGCGAATGGCTGAGCTTTTCAATTACAAATTGGATAAAGTAAAACAAGTTATCACGTATCTTGATGTATTTGAGGTAATTGAAGTGTTAGGAAAACCCGAAAATTTCAACGAGCAAACCAGCAATTTTTCCAAAGTCAATTCAGACGAATTTCAAATTGTATCAGACAAATCTTCGAGTAATTACAGAAATACACGTTCCGAAAAACGTTGGCAAAAACACAATAAAAAAAGCATTTTTAGAGATGTGGACAATCGTGTTTTAGGAGGTGTTTGTTCAGGTTTGGCTGCGTATTTTGGTACTAATCCTTTGGTTTTCAGAATTTTATTCATTTTACTATTCTTTTTTGGCGGAGGAAGTGTATTGATTTACATCATCATGTGGATAGCTATTCCACCGGCAGTAAGCGTTACTCAAAAAATGGAAATGCACGGCGAAAAAATAGATATTTCAAATATAGAAAACAAAGTAAGAGAAGAACTCGAAAAACTAAAAAATCAATTCAATAAGTTTTAGTTTATTTCGTAAACTGATATTTTTTTTTCTAAAAAGCAACTTTTATAATCATTTTTTATAATAAAAAAAATTGTAAACTAAAAATAAAAAGAAATGGAAATAGAAAACAGCATATCGCAAATGCGTAAAGGAGTTTTAGATTTTTGCGTTCTTTCTTTACTTTCAAAAGACGATTTATATGCCTCCGATATTATTAGAAAGCTCAAAGAATCGAAATTAATTGTTGTTGAAGGAACATTATACCCTTTACTTAACAAACTGAAAAATGGTAATCTGCTCAATTACAGATGGGAAGAATCAACTTTAGGACCGCCACGTAAATATTATAAACTTACGCCCGAAGGTGAATTATTTCTCAAAGAACTCGAAAATTCGTGGTCAGATTTAGTTACAACCGTAGAGCATATTAAAAGTAGCCCCGCAAAATTAAAACTAAATCCCAATCCAAGCGATGTTGAAAATACAGAAATAAAAGAACTTCCGATTAGTGGCGAAGTATAATTTTTTAGTATTTTTTCTTATTCAATTAAAAAATTATCATTCTAAAAATTAATAAAATGAAAAAGACATTAAGAGTAAACATAAGCGGTACAATATTTAATATTGACGAAGATGCTTATTACAAATTAAAAGACTATCTTGATGTAATTGAAAGTCGTTACAGCAATAGCCCCGAAGGTTTGGAAGTTTTTTCTGACATAGAATCGCGAATAGCCGAGCTTTTGAGCGAAAAAATATCCAATCTCAAAACCGTAATCAACTTAAACGACGTTGAGGAAGTTATTAACACAATGGGAATGCCCGATGACTTTGAAAATGAAGAAGATAGCCAAGAAAAGAAGGCTTCATATTTTTCAAGTTCTTCTACAAACAAACGCAGAATGTATCGCAATGAAGACGAAAAATATATAGCCGGCGTTTCAAGTGGAATAAGTCATTATTTTGGCATTAACGTATTGATTATAAGAGCTTTATTTGTGATTTCATTGTTTTTTGCAGGCACTGGACTTATTATTTATCTTATCCTCTGGATTGCATTGCCTTTGGCGGTTACTCCTTCGCAAAAATTAGAAATGAAAGGTGAACCGATAACCATTTCAAATATTGAAAGCTCTATAAATGAAGAATTTAGAAATGTTAAACAAAACTTTGAACGCTTCAAAGATTCTGGAAAACTCGACGACTTAAAAACCAATCTCAATCGATTTATTTCCGGTATTGGTTCTGTTTTTGTAACAATAATCAAGGTTGCGTTGATTCTTTTAGGAGTAATATTGGTTATTTCGGCTATTTCGGCTATTTTTGGACTCACCGGAGGCTTATTTTTTGCCGATACCATTGTTTCAATATCTTCGGAAGGAATGCGAACACTCAATCATCGCGAATTAATAAATATTGTTGATGATTCGTCGAATAAATACTTCATTTACATTGGTTTAATACTTACAATGGTGCTTCCGCTCATTTTAATTTTATTCTTTGGCTTAAAATTGATTTTTAAATTTCGCTCAAATAATAAAATTATATTTCTCTCAGCTTTAGGACTTTGGCTTGTTGGAACGTTTATGTTAGCAGGTTCGGCATTTAGCATTTCAAATTATTTTAAACAACGTGCCGAAATTAAAGAAAAAGCCAAATTAGAATATTCCAAAAACAATACGCTGTTAATAACACTTAAAGACGTTGATTTAGAGAATGTTGATGATATTTTGGTAAATATTGACGGTGTTATTGTTTATGAAAAAAACAAACAAAAAACGGTTTTGTTACAGCCTTTTTTTGAGATAGTTCCAACTTCCGACAATCAAATAAGTGTTGAATTGACAAAACAAGCGCGAGGAAGTTCAAAGAAAAATGCTTTTCAAAATGCAAGTAGCATCAATTTTAATTGGAATTTGTCCGATACCGTTCTTACTTTTGACAATTTTTTTAATTTTTTAGCAAAAAATAAGTGGCGAAATCAAGAATTGAAAATTACAATTAAAATTCCTATCGGAAAAAAAGTATTTATAAGCGAAAGTTTAAATAATATGCACATTTCGGTAAAAAATACGGAATACTATTGGGATTACGAAGTGATTGACAGAGAACTAATTATGACAGAAGAGGGTTTAAGCATCGGTTCGCAATTTCCAAATAGCAAAAACCAAAGCGACACAACTTTTAAGAAAGAAGAAGTTACTGACGATATGCTAAATGACTTGGAAAAAGAATTAAAACAAAAGTAAAAAAGTAAACTGATAGATTTTAACATAAAATTTGCAAATCATGTTTTAACCAACTCATGGTCATCGTATCAATTGTAAGCAAAATATTTACAACTTAATATTCAACAAGCTGTTTATTAACAAATTGATACGATGATTTTCGTATTTTTAAATTAATATTTTATACTTCTCAAAAAAACTTGTGAAAAAAATCACAAGTTTTTTTTTAAACCAAATAAATTATTTTTAATAAAAAAAAAAATTTATATCTTTCCCACCTGAAATGAATTTATAAAAAGACAAAATATTACATTAAAATATTTATTTTATATTTTTTTGAATAAAAAAATATTAATTTTTAAAACCAAAAAATGATAGATAAAATACTTGGCGACGATGGATATAAATTTGGCGATAGGTACAAATTTAAGTCATTAAAGGTATATTCCGATAGCGAATGGATGTTCAATTCGACAAAAAAATATCGAACGGTTTTTGATAAAAGCGAAGTAGATTACATCAGTGCCGAATTTCAATTTTACAATAAACTTTTCGATGAAAAAGAATGGGAAACCGAAATTCGCATAAAAGCTTATGATTTGACCGGAAAAACACGAAAAGAGCTTTGCAATCAGGCTGAAAACGTTAAAATTACTGTTGATAAAAACACGGTAACCTTGCATAAAGGCTGGGGAACAGATAAAAAAGGCGGTTTTTGGAAAAAAGGAAACTACATTTGGGAAGCTTATATTGATGACTTTTTAGTAGGGTCAAAAGAATTTTTTGTAGAAGATGTGGGCATTGTTACTCCAAAAGTAAACCCGTTTTTTGAATTGATTTCTTTTAAACTCTACAATGGACCCTACGATGGCTGGGATATAAAAAAAGACAAACGAAAATATTTGAAAAAATTTAATAGAGCCGAAACCCTTTTTATCTGGGGCGAAGTAACTATAAAAGTGAAAACAAACAGCGATTTTCACTTAGAAATGTTTATTAATTTTTTCGATACTCGTGGCAATTTGAAAGGACGCTCAGAGGCTTCGGAGTACATAAAAAAAGGAAGTATCGATAAAATTTACACCTTTCAAGAAGGTTGGGGAAGCAAAACCGGTGGTTCGTGGAAAGATGACCATTACACGGCTCAAGTGATTTTTATGGATTCCATTATTTCTATGATTGAATTTGATGTAGGAATGAACGAAGAAGAAGGCGTACCGAATCAAATCAACTTGGAAAACAAACGCTCGCTTTTGCAAAAAACTTCTGAAGAAAAAGAAGCCGAAAAAAGCCTTGAAGAAGTGATGCAAGAGCTTGAAAATTTAATTGGTTTACAAGATATAAAAACCAAAATAAAAGACCATATTACTTATCTTGAATTTATTAAACTCCGACAAGAAAAAGGTTTTGCCGAAGAAGAACAAATCAGCCTGCACAGCGTTTTTACCGGAAATCCGGGTACGGGAAAAACTACGGTTGTAAACCTTTTAGGAAAAATTTACCACAAAATGGGATTGCTCTCCAACGGGCAAGTAATTGAAGTGGACAGAGCCGACTTGGTAGCCGAATACATTGGGCAAACCGCGCCAAAAGTGAAAAAAGCCATAGAAGACGCTCGTGGCGGAATTTTGTTTATCGACGAAGCCTATTCCCTCACGCGCGACAATGCAGACGGTAAAGATTTTGGACGCGAAGTAATTGAAATTTTATTAAAAGAAATGTCAGACGGACCCGGCGATATAGCCATTATGGCTGCCGGATATCCTGCCGAAATGGCTAAATTTATGAATTCAAACCCCGGTTTGGAATCGAGATTCAAATACCAGTTTCATTTTCCCGATTACACTCCCGATGAGCTTTACCAAATTGCCGAATTTGCTGCTACTAAAAAAGGCGTAATATTAGCACCCAAAGCCAGCGAATTAGTCAAAAAACTACTCATTGACGCCTATCGCGACCGTGATAAAACCTTTGGAAATGCTCGTTATTCACACGCCATTGTAGCCGAAGGAAAAATGAATTTAGGCATTCGATTGATGAAATTGAAAAAAATCGATTTAGAAAATATGAATCGTAAAACTCTCGAAACCATTACATTAGCTGATATTCAAAAAATAAAATCCATTAAGAAAAACGAAAAATTAGATATTCCGATTGACGAAGAACTTTTAAAAATTTCAATGGAAGATTTAAACCAACTCATTGGAATTGACAATATTAAAAAAGAATTAAACGAAGAAATTAAATTAGTACGCTACTATCGCGAAACGGGAAAAGATATTTTAAATCGCTTTTCATTGCACACGGTTTTTAAAGGAAATCCCGGAACCGGAAAAACAACCGTAGCCCGCATTATAGCTAAGGTTTACAAAGCTTTGGGACTTTTAGAACGCGGACACTGTGTAGAAACCGACCGCGAAGGATTAATAGCCGGCTACACCGGACAAACCGCCATAAAAACCAAGGAAATGCTCGACAAATCCATTGGCGGTGTACTTTTTATCGATGAGGCTTATGCTTTGACAGATTCTGCCGGCGGTTTTGGTGCAGAAGCTATTGAAGTGATACTCAAAAACATGGAAGACAAACGCGGTAAATTTGCCATCATTGTAGCGGGTTACCCCGAAAATATGGACAAATTCCTCTTGGCAAATCCGGGTTTAAAATCGCGTTTCGATAGAACCATCGAATTTAACGATTTTTCGATTGACGAACTTTACAATATTGCCATAATGATGCTTTCTAAAGAAAATTTAGTACCCGATGAAGCTGCTAAAGAGCATCTTACAAAATATTTTTCGAGTATTTATTCCAAACGCGACAAGCATTTCGGAAATGCCCGCGAAGTGAGAAAAACCATTGAGAAAGCTATTAAAAATCAGCATCTTAGAATGGCATCTATCGACTCTTCACTGAGAACAGCCCAAGCAATGGGAACTTTATCAGTTGAAGATATTAAAGAATTTGAAATTACCGGAACGGCTTCTCGAAAAGGTCAAGTTGGCTTTATGTATGGTGCTGTTTAACAAATGGTTCAATCTTTTTATTTATTAAAAAAGTGCTTTTTTCGATGAACGGAAAAAGCACTTTTTAGTTAAAATTCGCGTGCCGAAAAATTTTCATCGTTCAAAATTTGTAAATCTTTTGAATTTTGATTTTGCGTAAGCACATACAAACCATTTTCAAGGGCAAATTCCAAAGCTTCTTTTTCAAAAGTCATGCCGGCAATGGCTCCATAAATTGTGAAATGAGCGTAAATAGGAAATAATTTTTTAAAATTAGGTAACTGCTTATTAATAAATTTTTCAATATCCTTAATATGAGGCTTTTGCTTAACTTCAATAACCATCAAACGGCTCGAATTAATCAATACAATATCGTATTCGCCATTCACGCCTTTGCTTTCTATCTTCAAATTTCGAGCAATGTAATCGTACTGAACTCCGGCAATATTTTTGTCAGACGAAACGCTGTAATAAAAATAATCTTCCGTTATTTGACCCAAATTTTTTCCTAAACCAAAAATCATTTCTTTCAAAGCCCGTGTTTCTTGGCTATCTTTATCGCGCAGTGCCTCAAATTCTTTGCGGTCGGCTTCTCGCATTTCTTTAAATTTTTGGTCGGTTTCCTGAAATCTTATAGCAGTTTCCTGAAATTTCCTATCGGTTTCCTGAAATAATACGCGCATATTTTCTTTCTGCAAATTTTGCGAAAGAATTAATTCTGACAACATTCCCTGAAGTTCCTCAATGCTATATTTTAAAGTTGTATTTTCCATATTTTCATTTTTTTTACAACGCAAAATTACATCAATTTATTATTTTTTAACAAGAAAAACTTTAAAAAAAATCATTTATCGAATTTTTTAAAAAAAAAACAAACTTTTTTTATTTCATTTTGTATGTTTGCACAAATTTATTTTTTTTTTTTTCATAAAAAAATAATATTTTATTACATAAAAATTATATTTTGAAAACTTTTTTTAAATAAAATATATAAAAATAATCGGATAAAAAATAATTAAAAATGAACGCAAAACACACTAAAGCAGAAAAACTCGAAGCTTTTGGAAAATTATTGGACATAATGGACGAACTTCGCGAAAAATGTCCATGGGACAGTGTACAAACCATCGAAAGCCTTCGCACGCTAACCATTGAAGAGACATTTGAACTGACCGATGCCATTTTAGAAGGAAATTTGAGCGAAATAGAAAAAGAATTGGGCGATTTGCTCCTTCACATTGTTTTTTATTCAAAATTGGGACAAGAAAAAGGTACTTTTGATATAGCCGATGTTTTGCATAAAATATCTGAAAAATTAATTTTCCGACACCCACATATTTTTGGAAACATTCAAGTCAAAAATGCCGAAGAAGTGAAAGAAAATTGGGAACAACTCAAATTAAAAGAAAAAGGCGGAAATAAAACGGTATTAGGAGGCATTCCAAAATCGCTTACTGCAATGATAAAAGCGAATCGATTGCAAGAAAAAGCTCGAGGAGTTGGATTTGATTGGGACAAAAAAGAGCAAATTTGGGACAAAGTTTTTGAGGAATTGAACGAACTTAAAGCCGAAATTGCTGACTACAACCAAGAAAAAATTGAAGCCGAATTTGGCGATTTATTTTTCTCTCTCATTAATGCTGCGCGACTTTACAACATAAATCCGGAAAACGCTCTTGAACTAACCAATCAAAAATTCACAAAAAGATTTAATTATTTAGAAGAAAAAACAATTAAACAAGGAAAAAATCTCAAAGAAATGACTTTAGCCGAAATGGACGTTTATTGGAACGAAGCTAAAAGTCTTTAAATTAATTTGTTATATTGTTAAATGCAAAAAGAATAAACTGATTTTTTTCACAAATCCAGCTTTTAAATTTTATTTTTTTTAACAATATAACAATTTAACCATTTTATTAATTTTGAGCGTTAATAGCATCGTATTTATTGCTATTTGCTGGGTCTAATAGTTTCATTGATTGAATAACTTTGGCTTTTTCAGTTGGCGAAGTTGAACCTTTAAAAACTTCAACAATCTCCTCCGATTTTGCAGTAGTAAAAAGCGAAATTAAAAATGAATTGGGTTCACTTCTTTGCACGCGCTCCAAAAGCCGCAAGCTTTCTGACATTTCGGCAGTTCCGGCTTGCTGACGCTCTGCCATTACATCTAACCCCAAACGATGATAACGATACATATAACGTCTAAATGGCTGATATGTAGAGTTTAACATATCTTCTACCAGCCAATATCGATTGCGCTTTTCTTCATAAGCTTTCCAGCCGGCTTCAGCCGAATTTTGAGCTGCGGTTACTATTTGCTGGGCTTTCTGAAAATAAGCAGTACCTCCTTCGCTCGAAAATGTATCGTAATCCAAACCAATTATCATGTAGGCATAAAAAGCCAAAGTGGAAGTTAAATTGGAGTTAAAAGTAGTCAAACTAAAATCAAGTGATTGATTTTCTTCGTATTGAAAAATAAATTCGCCTTTTTTTTCTTGAAAATTAAGCAAAGTTGTATAATAAGTAGTATTAAAAACCGGACGCCGCGACTGAACCGAAAGAGTAGAAACAAATCGGCTACTTCCTTGAACTTCAGACACATTTATCATAATTGTACAATCGATTCGCTCGTCGGTATCAAAAACATGGTCTGTCCATTTTCGAGTATTCATAAATTCGTAAAGTGCAGCCTGCAAAGTCTGAAATACCTGATTATTAGTTCCTTGTACTTGAGAATAATTGACATTAATTTGACAGTTTAATTCCTGAGCCTGAACTCTGAAAATCAAAAAACTGACAACTATAAGAAATAATATTTTTTTCATTTTTTACTTTTTTTACAAAATACGAATTACACCTAAAAGTTAATGAAATTCCACAAACTACAAATTTATATCTTTTTTTTTCAAAAACTATAAAATTTCAATCAATTTTTCAACGATATCCTTTGCCACTTCCATTTTCGATTTTAATGGAAAATCGGTTTTAGTGCCAAACTTATCAATTATCGAAACTTTATTTGTATCTACATGAAAACCAGCACCTTCATCGTTTAAAGAATTAAGAACAATAAAATCAAAATTCTTTTTTTTAATTTTAGCCATTGCATTTTCTACTTCATTGTGCGTTTCGAGTGCAAAACCTATTAATAGTTGTTTTTCGGTTTTCATCTCACCCAATTTTTTTGCAATATCTTGTGTTTCAACCAATTCCAAAGTCATTGACTTTTGTTTTATTTTTTGCAAAAATCTTTCTTTGGGTTTAAAATCAGCTACGGCTGCACTCATTATGCAAACATCAGAACTTGTAAAATACTCTATAGCACACAAATACATATCTTCAGCGGTTACAACATCTACGCGTTGAATATTTTTGCTTTTACACTGCAAATGAGTAGGTCCTGAAATTAAAACAACTTCCGCTCCTTTTTCGGCTAAACTTTCGGCAATAGCGTATCCCATTTTTCCTGAAGAAAAATTTCCTATAAATCGAACTGAATCAATGTATTCGTAAGTTGGACCGGCTGTTACCACTATTTTTTTATTTACCAAAGGCTTTTTTGCATCAAAAAAATCATTCAAAATAGCGACAATTTGCTCTGGCTCAGCCATTCTGCCTTTTCCTATTAAACCACTTGCTAACTCACCTGTTTCTGGTTCAATAAAAATATTCCCGTATTTTTTTAACGTTTCAATATTTTTTTGGGTAGAAAAATGTTGATACATATCCAAGTCCATAGCAGGTGCAATAAAAACCGGACACCGCGCACTTAAGTATGTAGTTACCAATAAATTATCGGCTACGCCATTTGCCATTTTTGCAATGGTATTGGCGGTAGCAGGTGCTATTATCATGGCGTCAGCCCACAAACCCAAATCTACATGGCTATTCCAATTACCATTTTCTACATCAAAAAACTGAACCAAAATAGGTCGTTTTGAAAGCGTTGCCAATGTAAGAGGTGTAATAAATTTCTTGGCAAATTCTGTCATTATAATCTGCACTTGCGCTCCTGCTTTTACCAATAATCTAACAAGAATAGCTGCCTTATAAGCAGCTATTCCTCCGGTTACACCTAATAAAATTTTTTTATTTTCCACGCTTTTTATATTTTACAAAAAAACTTTTAAAATAAAAACATCTTTAAATTTCTGTTTCTTGTTTTTCTTCGTCTCTAAAATATATTTTTCCTTCTTTAAATTCTTGAACAGCCATTAAAGAGGGTTTTGGCAATTTTTCATAATATCTTGAAATTTCAATTTGTTCTCTATTTTCAAAAACTTCTTCTAAATTATCGTTGTATGAAGCAAATTCTTCGAGTTTTACGTTCAATTCTTCTTTTAGCTCAACCGAAATTTGATTAGCTCTACGCGCCATAATGGCTATTGATTTATAAATATTTCCGGTTTCTTTATCCAAATCAGCCATGTTTCTGGTTATGGTTGAATTAGGAGCTGCTACTTTTTTGAAATCCATTTATTTACGATTTATTTGTTATACTTTTTTATATTTTTTACATTTTTTTTATCAGAAAATTATTTTTCTTAAAAAAGTCTATAAAAACAAGTTTGCAAAGATAGTTTTTTTAATTCATTTTTCAAAAAAAATTCTTCTAAAAAAAAACAATTTATAATTCATCTTCATCGTCCATTATTCCTTTTACTCTTTTTTCGGAAATTGCAAACATTCGCTTAGCTTCGCGGGCAAATTTTCCTTCCGAAAACTCATCATTGTATTTATAATATGCCGAAATGGCATCGGAAAAACGTGCTTTTTGCTTTTCTGGCACACTGTTGCGCGCATATTCAAAATTTGATTTTAACAAATAGAACAATATTTCCTCCCGAAATTTGGAATATGGATACGAACTTAAGCAATTATTTAAGGCTGTTAATGCCGAATTATAATATTCCAAATGCAAAAAGTGCATTGCATTGTTGTATTGCTTTTCGGCAAGTTTGTTAGTTAGTTCATTTTTAAGCTCTTGCGACTGTGTTACATAAGCACTTCTCGGATATTTTACCATAAAAAGCTCTAACTCAAGCAATGCCGTTTTGGTACTCGATTGGTCTAAACTTGAACGCGGAGAATCTAAATAATAACATTCGGCACTTCTAAAAGCCGCTTCTTCTACTAATTTGCTATTGCCGTAAGTTTCGGTAAATTTTCTAAAATAATAACCCGCTAAAATATAATCGCGCATTCTATAATGACAATAAGCAAATTTGAACAACAATTCTTCGCCTTTATCAGTGCCTTTATAAACGGGTATTATGTCTTCTATCAATGTTTTAGACCTATTCCACTCTTCTTCTTCAAAATATTGCATGGCTTTTTCGTATTTCATAACGCGGTCGTTGCTTTTTAGTAATTTTTGATATTTACTACAACTACTTAAAGCCAAAATACTTAGCAATAAACTGAAAAATAATATTTTCATCTTCATTTTTTATCTGTTTATTTTTTTTAAAAACTTAATTTTAATTTTTTTAATTTTGAAATAATAATAATAATTTTCTATAAAAAAACTAAAATTTTATATTTTTTTATAAAAAGTATCAATTTATATTTCTTTTTTGCAAAGAATATTTTGTAAATTTTTAATTCATTCTAATTTTTTTTATTTTACAATTCTTAAAAAAAAAATTAAAAATTTTAAAACTGCACATTTTTATTATCTTAATTTTGATTGTAAAATGTTTGCGAAATTAAATTTTCTGTTATGCAAAAGAAATAAATTTAATGCAAATTTAAAAGTTTTTATAACTCTTCACATGGAAATATGTTAAAAAATTAAATAGTGTTTTTAACGCTAAAATACATGAAATTAACATTTTAAAAGATATTTCAGCATAAAAAAAAAACTTTCTCAAGCCCTTTTTTAACAATCATTAATAGTCTTTTGATGCAAAATAGAAAAAAATATTTAATTTTGCATTAAAACTATATCAAAAAAAAGGTATATTTTTACAACAAAAAAACAATTATTTAAAAGAGCATTATGGATCTTTTTGAGAAAATAAAAGGAAATAGAGGACCGCTGGGTCGTTATCAAAGTCAAGGACATGGTTATTTTTTCTTCCCAAAATTGGAGGGAGAGATTGGACCGCACATGACCTTTAGAGGAAAAAAAGTTCTAACTTGGAGCATCAATAATTATTTGGGTTTGGCAAACCACCCCGAAGTTAGAAAAGCCGACGCCGAAGCTGCAAAAGACTTTGGAATGGCTTACCCGATGGGCGCGAGAATGCTTACCGGAAATACCAATTACCATACCGATTTAGAAACCGAATTGGCTGAATTTGTGGGTAAAAAAGCCGGATATTTGCTCAATTACGGCTATCAAGGCATTATGTCAATCATTGATTCTCTGGTGGATAGGCGCGATGTAATTGTTTATGATTCCGAATCGCACGCTTCCATTCTCGATGGCTTAAGATTGCACATGGGCAAACGTTTTGTTTTCCCTCACAATAACATGGAAAACCTTGAAATTCAATTAAATAGAGCTACAAAACTTGCCGAAAAACAAGAAGGAGGCGTTTTAGTTATTACCGAAGGAGTTTTCGGAATGGCTGGTGATTTGGGAAACTTACCCGGAATTGTTGCCTTAAAACAAAAATTCGATTTTAAACTTTTAATTGACGATGCACACGGTTTTGGTACAATGGGCAAAACAGGTGCCGGAACGGACGAACATTTTGGCGTTCAAGACCAAGTAGATTTATATTTTTCTACTTTTGCCAAATCAATGGCTGGAATTGGCGGTTTTATTGCTGCCAACGACGAAGCCATTATCGACCACTTGCGGTATTCAATGCGTTCGCAAATTTACGCCAAATCTTTGCCAATGCCTATGGTTTTGGGTGCTAAAAGACGTTTGGAATTGTTAAAATCCGAACACAGCTTGCGCGAAAATCTTTGGACAATAGTGAATGCACTGCAAAAAGGCTTGAAAGAAAATGGTTTTGATATTGGCAAAACACAATCGCCTGTAACTCCTGTGTTTATGAACGAACCACTCGACGGAAGCCACATCGACGAAGTTGCTACGGCTTCTTCTTTGGCGCAAGCCTCGAATGCTGCAATGGATTTGCGCGAAAATTATGGAATTTTCTGCTCAGTTATTGTGTATCCGGTTGTACCAAAGGGAGTTATCATTTTCAGAATTATCCCAACGGCTGCTCACTCTTTGGAAGATGTGGACAGAACCATTTCGGCTTTTAAAGAAGTAAAAGAAAAATTGACCAATAAAAAATACAATTCTAAAACCATTGGTGAGAAAATTTTTGCTTAATTTTTTATCGTTTAAAAAATTTTAAATATGTAATTTTCAATATTTTAATTCGCTTAAAAGCAAAAAATAATTCGATATTTCAAAAAATATTAAAAATTTACCAAACTTCAAATAAAAAAAGCCTCAAACTTTCAAGTTTTGAGGCTTTTTTTAATACAAATTAATCATTTTTTATCGTATTCTATCATAAGATTTTATTATCCGAATATCGCGCAAAATGGATTTAAAAGCTAAAAAATCCAACACGATGGCTACCAACGGAAAAATAAACGAAAATTGAAGATAAAACTTTGAATCAAAGGCACTTCCTACTTTCAAAATATAAAAAGCACTCAAGATTAAAAATCCAATTTTTAAAACTATATTAAAAATAGTAACTCTTGTTTGTAAATTTCTATTTTTGAAAGCTAAAATGCCGACTAAACTCAATAAAACAATTAAAGTAAGCAAAAAAGCGATGGGATAAACCGTAGAAACGACCTGTTTTTTGGCATCAGCCACCGAGGCGATTTCCAAATAATCAAAATAATAATTGGTAGAATTGACCATAAATTCGGCTATCGGAAAAAAATACAAAAGTCCCATTATTAAGGCACTTAACAGTAAATATAAACTTTGCTTGCGTTGTATCATATTTTTAATTTTTTTTAGTTATTTTTGTGCAAATTTATTTATGTTTTATAAAAAAAGAAAATATTTTTTCAGAAAAAAACAAATTTGATTAATTATATAAAAAAAAACAATGAAAAAAATCATTTCTACCGACAAAGCTCCAAAAGCCATTGGACCTTATAGTCAAGCAGTTGAAGTAAACGGCACGCTTTATATTTCGGGACAAGTGCCATTAGTGCCTGAGACCATGAAAATGCCCGAAGGCGGAATTAAAGAGCAAACCCAGCAAGTGATGAAAAATATTGGTGCCATTTTGGAAGCTGCCGGCTACAAATATACCGATGTTGTAAAATCAACTTGTCTTTTGAGCGATATGGCTAATTTTGCAGCCATGAACGAAGTTTACGCAAGTTATTATACTGAAAATCAGCCTGCGAGAGCTGCTTTTGCCGTTAAAGAATTGCCTTTAAAGGCACTCATTGAAATTGAATCAATTGCTGTAAAATCTTTATAATCAACGTTTTAAAAAAATGTAAAACTTTGCCAAATTTTTTTTAATATTGGCAAAATTTCTATTTAAAACGCAATTGTAGAAAATAAAAAAAGTTTGCAGGTAGAATTTTTTTTTCTAAAAGCAAACTTTTTTATTTTTTGTAAAAAAAAATTCGATTATTTTAATTTTACATTTTTGAGCAAATGTTCGTAACCTTTTTTTCCCAAAAGGGCAAACATATTCTTTTTATAAGCCTCTACGCCGGGCTGGTCGAATGGATTTACGTCCAAAATAGCACCGCTTATTCCACAAGCTTTTTCAAAGAAATAAAGCAATTCGCCCAAAGCAAATTCGTTGATGGATTCAATTTCGATTTTAATATTTGGAACACCTCCTTGAATATGAGCTATTTGAGTGCCAAGTTCCGCCATTTTGTTCACATGGTCTATTCGTTTTCCGGCAAGGTAATTCAAACCGTCTAAGTCATTGTTTTCTAATTCAATAACTTGAGTTGCATTTACATTTTCAACCGAAATAACGGTTTCAAACAAAACGCGAATACCCTCTTGAATGTATTGCCCCATGGAGTGCAAATCGCTTGAAAAATCTACGCTTGCAGGAAAAATTCCCTTTTTTTCTTTGCCTTCGCTTTCGCCATAAAGTTGTTTCCACCATTCGGCTACAAAATGCAATTTTGGATTGTAATTAACCAATATTTCGATGTATTTTCCTCTGTTATACAAGGCGTTACGAGCGGCTGCGTAAATTTCGGCTATGTTTTGGTCAAATTGTACATCGGGTGCCGTTTTATTTTCCATATTTACCGCACCTGCAACAAGTTTGCGAATATCAAAACCGGCAAAAGCTATCGGCACTAAGCCCACAGGCGTTAAAACCGAAAAACGACCGCCTACATCGTCTGGAATAACGTAAGTTTTGTAACCTTCCTGCGTAGCTAAAGTGCGCAAAGCCCCTTTGGAAGCGTCAGTTATGGCAATAATTCTGTTTCGTGCCTCTTCTTTGCCATATTTTTGTTCAATATCGTGTTTCAAAAAGCGAAACGCCAAAGCCGGTTCGGTAGTGGTACCCGATTTTGAAATCACAACCAAAGCGTATTCTTTGGTTTTGAGCAATTCGCGCAATTCAAACATATAATCTTCGCTGATGTTTTGACCGGCAAAAAGCACCAAAGGCGCGTTTTTATTGCCTTTCAATTGAGCAAAATTATCCGACAAAGCGTCTATAACGGCTTTTGCACCTAAATACGAACCGCCAATTCCAATGATTACTACTATCTCAACTTTATTTTTTAAACTATTTACTGTAGCCTCAATATCGGAAAATTCCGAATCAGTTATGGAGCTTGGTAAATTAACCCAGCCCATAAAATCGCTGCCTTTTCCTTGTTTTTTTCTTAAAGCCACATTGGCTATTTTAGCATCAAGGCTATAATTTTCAACTTCTTTCGCCGAAACGAAAGAATAAATTTTTTCGATGTTCAGTTTCATATTTTTTAAAATTTATTTGAGCCACAAAAGTATAGATAAAATTTTATTAAAAAAAAAAATCCGTTTTAACTTTTCTTTATCAAAAATTTTCCTTTCAAAAAAAAAAAACATTTTTTTAACATTTTAAATAAAAAAAAATCCAATTTTTTAAAAAAAAGTTTTTTTACAAATAAATTTTATAAAAAAAAGGTTAAAAAAAGCTTAAAAAGCCATTTTTAACCTTATTTTTTTATGAAAAAAAGTTTTAATCTAAATTTTCCGGTTGTTCAATATCTTCCGGTTCGTCAAAACTCTTATTATACTGGTGCATAGCGCGTAAGCTCATACCCATACTCGAAAAACCGCCGTCGTGATACAAATTTTGCATGGTTACTTTTCGCGTTAAATCGGAAAAAAGAGTAATCGTGTAATCGGCACATTCATCGGCAGTTGCATTGCCCAGAGGCGACATGCGCTCAGTAAAATCAATCAATGCGCCAATTCCTTTAACACCACTTCCGGCAGTAGTCATGGTGGGCGATTGCGAAATGGTATTGATGCGAATTTTCTTTTCGCGACCATAAATATAGCCAAAACTGCGGGCTATCGATTCCAAAATGGATTTGGCATCAGCCATGTCGTTGTATCCGTAAAGCGTGCGCTGAGCGGCAATGTACGACAAAGCCACCACCGACCCCCATTCATTAATGGCGTCTTTTTTCTTAGCCACTTGAAGCATTTTATGGAACGAAAGGGCAGAAATATCAATGGTTTTCTGATAATATTCGTAATTCAAATTGTCGTAAGTTCTTCCTTTGCGCACATTGAGCGACATGCCAATGGAATGCAGCACAAAATCAATTTTTCCGCCAAATATTTCTAAAGTTTTGTCAAAAAGGTTTTCCAAATCTTTTACGCTGGTGGCATCGGCTGCAATAATCTGAGAACCAGTCTTTTCTGCCAATTCATGCAAATTACCAAAACGAAGTGAAACCGGAACATTGGTCAATACAAATTCAGCACCTTGCTCGTAGGCTTTTTCTGCAACTTTCCAAGCAATGGATTTATCATTCAAAGCACCAAAAATAATACCTTTTTTGCCTTTTAATAAATTGTTCATAATTTTGTATATAGTTTAAAATCAAATATTTACAATTATCTTTTATTAAAAAAAAATTCATTTCAAAAAACATGTTTTACAACATGCAAATTAACAAATAAGTATTGAAATATGAAAATTTTTAGATATTTATATTCATTTTTTAACATTTTAAAAGAAAAATTTAAAATTTAAAAAAATAAAATAATAATCTATATGCCTTAATTTCAGCATTATAAAACTTTGCTTTCACAGTTTTAAAAAAAAAGTTCAATTACAATGTTAAAAAAATTTGTTTTATTTCAATCTTTTTAGTAAATTTACCAAATTAATTAAAAAAAACAAAAAGAACATGTATAAAATTTTATATTTTTTAGTCGTAGTATTTCTAATTTCTTGTACTAAACCCATAAATACAAAAGAAATTAAAAACGAACTTTTAGAAACAGACCTTCAATTTTCAAAACTTTCAGCGGAAAAAGGTAGAAATGAAGCTTTTTTGCAATACATAGATTCTTCGGCAGTGTTGTTGAGAACTAATTCAGAACCTATTGTGGGTAAAGAAAACGTAATCAAACTATTTGAAAAAGAAGACGATACCGGTTATACCCTCACATGGAAACCTCTAAATGCAGAAGTTTCAGTCTCAGGAGATTTGGGGTTTACTTATGGAATTTACGAATTAAAAGTCGATTCGCTCATTGAAAAAGGGACTTATGCTTCCATTTGGAAAAAAAACAAAAAAGGAGAATGGAAATTTGTTCTCGACACTGGAAATAAAGGACTTAGCTCAATACCGGAACTTTAAAAAATATTTTTTTACAAAAAATTAAAATGCTACTTTGCCAAAGTAAAAATCTTTGGTAAAGTGCTTATTTTTAATATATTAAATTTTAGTAAACCATTTGTTAGTACACAAAATATTTGAAAATAAATTAAAAAAATCTGTTTTTCTAAATTTAATTTGAATTAGGGTCTTCCGGTATATTCACCCAATTTTTATGTTGAGTGGCTTGTACAGCTTTTTTCCATAAGCCACTGGTTTTGTGCATTATAAACTCAGTAGAAGCATTAGCTACCAACCACGAATTATTTTTAATTTCTTCATAGAGTTGATTTTCAGACCAACCCGAATAACCTATAAAAAAACGCACCTGATTTGGTAAAACCAATTTTTCTTTTATTAAAAGTTTCATGGTTTCAAAATCACCTCCCCAAAATAAATTTTTAGTTATTTTAAAAGTACCGGGAATTTTATCGCCCAAAGTATGTATAAAATGGATAGTATCGGTTGCTACCGGTCCTCCCAAATTAAATTGTGCATCAAAATCAGGAAAATCTTTTACGGCTTCATTTATTGAAAAATTTACGCGCTTATTTAAAATAAATCCCATACTACCCTCTTTATTGTGGTCGATTAGCAACACAACGGAGCGTCTAAAATACAAATCGCGCGAAAAAGGTTCTGATATTAAAATAGCACCTTTTGCAGGCAAAATATTATTTTTAATTTCAAACAAATCAGGCTCGAATTTCAAATTTCTAATTTTTTTATTTAATACTTCATTTAGTTTCAAAAAAAAATTATTTATTTATACTAACAATAGCTATTCGACTCATAATCAATAATATAACCTAAAAAACTTTTTTTTCAATACTTTATAAAAATATAAAATTCTTTACAAAAAAAAAATTATTTCTTTACTTTTTTTCTTAAAAAATACAATTTTTATCTAAAAAGCTTATATTTACTGACTTTTTAAAATGTTAATTCTCTGGTAAAAAAAACATTAAACGATTTGATATGAATTTTTTAGCACATTTATTTCTTTCGGGCGAAAATGAAGAACACAAATTTGGAAATTTTATTGCCGACTGGGTAAAAGGAAAGCAAATTTACCAATACCCGAAAGGAATACAAAATGGAATTTTAATTCACCGATTAATAGATACTTACACCGATTGTCATCAAATTACTTATCTTTCGAAAGAAATCATTAGACCGCTTTATGGAAAATATTCAGGTGTTTTAATTGATGTACTTTACGACCATTTTTTAGCTAAAAACTGGGAAAAATTTGCTTATTTAGACCTTTCTACTTTTGCGTCACAAACATATTTACTTTTTTTGAAAAAGTACCTTTATTTACCTGCAAAAATTCGTTTTTTTCTTCCACATTTTATTTTTTCCAATCGTTTAATGCACTATCAAACGCTCGAAGGATTTCAAAATTCGATTCAAATTATGGAACTTAGAACTTCATTACCCAAAGAAAATGAGCAAGTTATGAAAATTATTACTCAAAATTATTCCATATTAGAAAAGCATTTTTTAGATTTTTTTCCCGATTTGCAAAATCACATTTCAAAATTTGACTTTAAATAAAAAAAGATTTTATTTCGCAAACGGAAATAAAACCTTTCGTTCAGCTCCAAAATTGAGTCATTAAAAGCAAAAATTTAAAATTTCTTCCACTTTTTCGGGTGTAATGTCTTTACGGTCGCCAAGTAATTTCCAACCTCTAACTTTCAGTCTTTCAGATATTTCATGACTTATTGTTTGAGGAATTTCATATTCAGTCAATTTTGTTTTTATACCCAATTCTCTGAAAAATTCTTCGGTTTTTGTTATTGCCAAATTTATTTTTTCGCTATCCGTTCCTTCGCAAATATGCCAAACATTTTTAGCAAAACGCAAAAGTTTTTCGGCTTTTTGTTCTTTTTGCACTTTTAAAAGCGAAGGCAATACAACGGCAAGCGTTTGCCCATGGTCAAGTCCTTGAAGTACAGTAAGTTCATGACCAATTACATGTGTAGCCCAATCCGTTACTAATCCAACCGAAATCAATCCATTGAGTGCCAGTGTTGAAGCCCACATAATATTTGCAGCCGTATCGTATTCATTTTCAGTACAATACTTTTTTCCATTTTCTATCAGTGTAAGCAAAATACCTTCTGCAAAACGGTCTTGAATGGGTGCGTTTTGCGGAAAAGTTAAATACTGTTCGGTAACATGCACAAACGCATCTACCACGCCATTAGCGCGTTGGCGTGCGGAAAGCGAAAAAGTAGTTTCAGGGTCGAGAACTGAAAATTTTGGATACGAAAAAGGTGAATGAAAAGCCAATTTTTCAACGGTTTCGTTACGCGAAATTACTGCGCCGGCATTCATTTCCGAGCCGGTTGCAGGAAGAGTTAATACAGTCGCCAAAGGAACAGCAGTGAGTGGTATGTACTTGCCTTTCAATATGTTCCACTCCTGCCCTTTCGGTGCTAAAGCCGCATTGGCAATAAATTTTGTTCCATCAACTACAGAACCTCCTCCAACAGCCAAAATAAATGTAATATTCTCATTTCTAACAACTTCAACAGCTTTCATAAGTGTTTCGTAACGCGGATTGGGTTCTATTCCCCAAAATTCTTTGTAGTCAAAACCTGAAAGAGCTGTTATAACTTGTTCATAAACACCATTTTGCTTAATGCTTCCTCCACCACAAGTAATTAATACTTTGGCATTTGACGGAATATAATCTTTTATTTTGGCTATTTGTCCTTTTCCAAAAACAATCCGAACGGGATTTTGATATTCGAAATTATTCATTTTCTTAAATATAATTTATTAAAATTCAACACATTACAATATAATATCCTTTTTAAAATTTTTATAAAAATACATTTTTTAATCTTAACAAAAAAATAATTAAAAATGCTTTAAAGAAAAGTTTTTTTTAGCGACTTTTTGTTAAAAAAAACGGTGGTGATTCAAAAAGTATGATAAAATAAAACTATAACAATAAGGAAATTAGT
>DYNA01000136.1 GCA_020721325.1 Paludibacter propionicigenes | reverse complement strand
TAAGTTGGAGAATTAAAATCTTTTTTATAAATTTGTGGATTGGCATTTTGTTACTAAATTTACCAAAAATATTATGGTTTTAAATAAATGTTATAAGTTTATAAATATATTTTTAATTTATGGAAAAATTAGAGATTAAACCAACTTATAAGTTTCCGAAAGTCATTTTTGACCCATTTACTAATTATTATGAAATTTCCGGGCATTCTATTCCCGAAAATGCTGTAGAATGTTATAAGCCTTTATTTAATTGGTTAGAAGCAAATATAAACGAAATTCAAGCCCCAGTTTTAGAATTTAATTTTAAAATAGATTATATGAATTCTTCATCTACTCGTATGCTTATATTATTGATTAACAGATTAGAACAGCTTGCTAATAATCAGAAACAAATCTTAATAAAATGGTATTATGAAGATAATGAAGATGATTTAGATACCGGAAAACTTTATCAGGCATGTACAAAATTACCGTTTCGTTTAATTCCTATTTTGAAAAATTAAATTTTAAAAAAGATTATGGCAGTTTTTAAATTAGTTGAAAATCAAGAAATTAAAGCAGATATTCATAAAGTTTGGGATTTTATATCTTCGCCTAAGAATTTAAAATTTATAACGCCCGAATACATGGGATTTGATATAATTTCTGACGATTTGCCCGATAAAATGTATCAAGGAATGATAATTAAATATCAGGTTAAACCAATTTTATGTATAAAATTGAATTGGTTAACCGAAATAACTCATGTAGAAGAATTGAGTTTTTTTGTGGACGAGCAACGTGCCGGTCCTTATCGTTTTTGGCATCACCAGCATCATTTAGTACATGTAAATTAAGGAGTTATGATGACAGATATTGTTCATTATATTCCTCCATTGGGCTATTGGCTCTTTAGCAAATTCTTTATTTATTCAAAAGCAGCTTCAGGAAATTTTTAATTTTCGCCGTAAGGCTATTGAAAAATATTTTGCATAAAAAACACTTTATCAGTTTAATACCGACAAAGTGTTTTTTTATTTTTCAGCGAATATTTTTTTTAGCTATTGTGCATCAACCACTGCATAGGCTACCATATTTACAATTTCGCGCACGCTACTTTCAAGTTGAACGATGTGAATTGGTTTTTTAGCACCTATCAAAATCGGTCCAATGCTTTCCGCTCCAGCTAATTCTTGCATAATTTTATATGCAGAGTTTCCACTGGTTAAGTTCGGGAAAATGAAGGTATTAACTTGTTTTCCGACTATTTTTGAAAAAGGAGCTATTTTGGCATACATTTCGGGATTTACCGCAAAATTAAATTGTACTTCACCATCAACCATTAATTTCGGAAATTCTTTATGTAGTTCTCTTACAACCTCTTGCAATTTAGTTGGGCTTTCTCCTTTTGCGCTGCCAAAGTTTGAATAAGAAACCATAGCAATTACAGGTTCGATATTAAAATTTTTTATGGCTTCAGCAGTTAGTAAAGTTATGGATTTCAATGTTTTAACATCGGGTTGGTTGTTCAAAGTAGTGTCTGCAAAAAATAGAGGACCTTTTTTAGTAATCAAAATGTTCATACCGGCTAAACGGTTTAAATTTTCACGGCAACCAATAATTTCTATTGCCGGATGGATAGTTTCTTTGTAAGAATGGGCATAGCCCGAAATAAAAGTATCAGCTTCTCCGGTTTCAACCATCATCATACCAAAATAATTTCGGTTTTTTAAAAGTTCTTTGGCATTTCTTAAATTTAGACCTCTTCGTTGTCGTTTTTCAAAAAGTATTTTGGCATATCTTTGTAGCCGTTCTTCTTGTCGTTCGCAGCGTGGGTTTAAAATACGAGCATCTTTAAAATCAAGGTCGTATTCTTTTATCATCGCTTCTATCTTCTCTAAATTTCCGAGCAAAATTGGACGTGCAAACCCTTCTTTTTCAGATAAATAAGCTGCTTTTAAAACGTTGTAATGGTCTGCTTCCGCAAAAACGACTGTTTTCGGATTACGTTTTGCTTTGTTGGTTATTTGGCGCAAAATTTTATTGTCGTGTCCGGTTCTTAAAATAAGTTCTTCGGCATAAGAATCCCAGTCGGTTATTACGTGTTTGGCTACGCCAGATTCTATGGCTGCTCTGGCTACAGCCGGTGCAACGGCTGCTATTAATCTGTGGTCTAATGGTTTAGGTATAATATATTCTCTACCAAATTGAATATTGGTAGCGTTGTAAGCCATATTTACGCTTTCGGGTACAATTTCGCGTGCAAGCTTTGCAACTGCTTGTACAGCAGCCATTTTCATGGCTTCGTTTATACACGTAGCACGTACATCGAGCGCACCTCTGAAAATAAATGGAAATCCCAGAACATTATTTATTTGATTTGGATAATCGGAACGTCCGGTGGCAAAAATTACATCTTCGCGAGTGGTCATGGCTTTGTCGTAGCTAATTTCGGGGTTTGGATTTGCCAAAGCAAAAACAATCGGATTTTTTGCCATCGAAAGCAACATTTCGCTCGTAACCACGTCTGCTACCGACAAACCTACAAAAACATCAGCGTTTTTCATGGCTTCTGCAAGTGTTTTTATTTTTCTTTCGGTTACAAATTCTTTTTTATATTTGTTCAAATCCGTTCTGCCTGAGTGAATTACACCTTTGCTATCGCACATAACTATATTTTCTTTTTTTACGCCAAGTGCCATATAAAGTTTTGAGCAAGCCACCGCAGCAGCCCCTGCACCGTTTACTACAAGAATGATTTCATCGAGTTTTTTTCCGGCTAATTCTACCGCATTTACCAAGCCGGCAGCCGAAATAATGGCGGTTCCGTGCTGGTCGTCGTGCATAACGGGTATATCGAGTTCGGCTTTTAAACGTTCCTCAATTTCAAAACATTGAGGCGCTTTTATGTCTTCTAAATTGATGCCTCCGAAAGTGGGTGAAATGGCTTTTACGGTTCTTACAAATTCATCTACATCGGTTGCATCTACCTCAATATCAAATACATCTATGTCTGCAAAAATTTTAAACAGCAAGCCTTTTCCTTCCATAACTGGTTTTGAAGCGTGGGCTCCTATATCGCCCAAACCTAAAACGGCTGTTCCGTTTGAGATTACGGCTACCAAATTGCCTTTGATGGTATATTTATACACATCTTCTTTATTTTCAGCTATTTGCAAACACGGTTCGGCTACTCCGGGAGAATAAGCCAAAGACAAGTCATGTTGCGAAGAGTGCGGTTTTGTTGGGATTACTTCGATTTTTCCCGGACGTTTTTCGCTGTGATACTTTAACGCATCTTGTTTGAGTATTTTTGACATAATGTGTTTTTTTGTTTCGATTTTGTTTTATAAAAATTTCTTTAAAAACAAAAATAATTATAAAAATCTACTTAACTATATTTTTAGATACTTAAATTTGTGTTTTTGAGCATGATTTGTATATTGTTGAAAATCATTTTTTTATAAAAAAAAGTATTTTTGTAAAAAAAGAAAATGGTTTTAACTCAAAATGTTAAAACCATTTTTAAGTATGAAATGTTAAAAAAAAAGTTTTATTAGCTAAAATTAGCTATTATTTTTTTAATTTTTTCTAATTTTTCATTTAAAAGTGATTCTGATTTGGCTTCGGCTATTAAACGAAGGTAAGGCTCTGTGTTTGAGGGGCGTATGTTAAACCACCAATCTTTAAATTCTACTCTGTATCCATCAAAATCCATCATTGATGTTGGTTCTTCTTCTTCAATCATGGCTTGTCTAACGGCATTCATGGCTTCGAGTTTTTGGGTAATTTTAAAATTAATTTCACCCGAATTTGCATAAGCTTTTATGTTGGCTATAAGCTCGGAAAATGTTTTACCTTCTTTCTTCTTTTTAGCCACAATGTCGAGCGTTATTAATGCTGCTAATAAACCTGAATCGGAATAAAAAAAGTCGCCAAAATAATAGTGTCCGGCAAGTTCACCGCCAAAAAGTCCGCCGATTTCTCGGAGTTTGTGGGCTGCAAAAGCTCTTCCCACGCGCCATGTGTGCATTTCTGCGCCAAATTGTTGCAAATATTCACCTACGGCTTTTGATGTACGAATATCTTGTAATACTTTGGCATTTAGGTTTTTACCTTCTAAAAAATAGTGTCCGAAAAGTCCGATGATTAAATCGGGCGAAATGAAATTTCCTTTTTCATCTACAAACATCACTCTATCGGCATCGCCATCGAAAATTACTCCAATGTCGGAATTTTCTTTTTTTACAAGAAAAATTAAATCTTGTACATTCTTTAAAATCAAAGGATTAGCTTCGTGATTTGGAAACGTGCCATCGAGTTCGTCATAAATATAAGTAGGTTTGTTTCCCAACAAATCTTTGATAAGCAAGGCTGCCATTCCGTTTGAGCAATCTACGGCTATTTTTAAATTTGAAACATCGGGAATGTATTTTGATAAAAAATCTAAATATGCTTTTTTAACTTCAAAATCAATGACTTGACCTTTAATTTGGGGTTCAATTCTTTCGGTTTGCATCATTTTTTGCAATTCGCCTAAACCGGTGTCAAAGCCCACAGGCAGAGCGTTTTCACGCGAAATTTTCATTCCGTTGTACTCTTTGCCATTGTGTGAGGCGGTGATTTGCACCGAAGCTTTAAAATTAAATTGAGCAGTAGAAAAATAAACCATTGGCGTAGTGGACAGACCGATATTGTAAACATCAGCACCGGCATCGGTAATGCCATTGCACAGATATTCAAAGATTTCGGGCGAAGAAATTCGCACATCGCGACCTACTAAAATTTTATTTGTTTTTAAAAGTTTTGGTAAAAAATAACCAATTTTGTAAGCATCGTTTTTATCAAAATCTACATTGTAAATTCCTCTGATGTCGTAAGCATGAAATGCATTCATAAGTTTTTTGGTTTTTTATTTGTAAATTTTTTGGTCATTTAAAGCAGCATGATAACGCTGAGCATAAACATAATGCTGGCTGGCAGTTTTTGCAAAATAATGATAACCCGAAAAGTCGTCTTTTGCACACATATACAAATATTCGTGCTTTTCGTAGTTTAAAACCGCATCAATTGACGAAAGTTCGGGCAAATTGATAGGTCCCGGAGGCAATCCGGCATATAAATAAGTGTTGTAGGGCGAATTAACTTCTTTGTGGCTGTTTAAAACCCTTTTAATTGAAAAATCACCCAATGCAAAAACAAGCGTTGGGTCGGATTGCAGAGCCATTCCTTGATTTAATCGATTGATATACAGACCGGCAATGGTTGGTTTTTCTTCGTTAAATCGCCCTTGCTCTGCTTGCACAATAGAGGCTAAGACGGAAACTTTTATAGGTGTTAAATTGATGTTTTCGGCTTTTTTTAGTCGTTCCTCTGTCCAAAATGATTTGTATTCGGCGTGCATTCGTTTAATAAATGTTTCGGCATCGGTACTCCAATAAAATTCATAAGTATTTGGTAGAAACATACATAAAACTGTTTCTTTTGTAAAACCTA
Source organism: Paludibacter propionicigenes (assembly GCA_020721325.1). Lineage (GTDB taxonomy): Bacteria > Bacteroidota > Bacteroidia > Bacteroidales > JAIFNL01 > JAIFNL01. The sequence continues at coordinate 5,986 of DYNA01000136.1, read as the reverse complement.
AACTTTCTGTAAATTCTTTATTATTAAGCAAATACATTATTTCATCAAAACTTGCCTCTATCTGTTTTGAAATTCGTTTTGCAAAATCTTCTTTAGTGCGGATATTATTAAATGTTACATTTACAGTTACTTGTCTTCCTGAACGCAACAAATTGACCAATGAATTATTGGTCATACCATTTTCTAATAAATATTTACCACCTTTTACTTTTTGCGGATAATTTTTTAATTTGGCTACCCAAATAAATTCTTCTACGTTGGTTATAAATTTATGTTTTTTTAAGCTATCAATGACATGCTCAAATTTTGCATTTTTTGAGATATAAAGATATTTATTTTTGTCTTTTACTACTACATTTTCTCTAAAAACTTTACCGTAATAATTATATGCTAAAATGCCTGAAAATATTCCTATTATCAATATTGCAAAAAGTAAAATCTTGAAAAATTTCCACATGTTTTTTTATTTTTTTTATAATTTTTTTTAAGCAAAATTAAAAAATAAATTTATTTCTTTTCATATTTTTTTTCAGTTATTTTTTTTTAGTTATTTTTTTAAATTGTTTTTTAATAAAATGAATTGAAAAAAACAATTTTAAAATAAAAGGATAGAATTAATTTCTTTTTCTCATGCCACTCATTCCCGAAAAGGATTGATTTTGAGTGAAATCTACCGATTGAGGTTGAATAATTTTAAATTCTTGCACATCATCTTCTGTAAAAGTATAAAGTACCTCATCGTTTATCTCGTTTTCGGCTATAGAATAGAGCCGTTCCGATTGATTTTGAAGGATTTTTTCATAAGTATTTCGTACAAAACGCCCGTTTCCAAAATTTTTATCGCGTGTATTGTACTTCTTTTCAAAATATTGAAGCATAATATTTTCAGCATCTTCGGTAAGTTTGCAGTTTTGCAATACCACAATATTTTTTAAAATAGACAAAAGTTCTTCGGCTTTATAGTCGTCAAAATACATAAATCGGTTAAAACGCGATTGTAAACCCGGATTGGATTTGATGAATCTATCCATTTCTTGGGTGTAACCGGCAACAATTACAATGATTCGGTCGCGGTGGTCTTCCATGCGTTTGAGCAATGTATCAATGGATTCCTGTCCAAAGTCGTTGCCGCTTCCACCTTCGGGTTTCAGAGTGTAAGCTTCGTCGATAAACAAAATGCCATCGAGAGCCGATTTGACTACTTCGCTTGTCAATACTGCCGTATCGCCAATGTGCTGCCCTACGAGCGAAGCCCTGTCCACTTCTACTACATGCCCTTTTGCCAAGACACCCAAAGCTTTGTAAATTCTGCCTAAAAGCCTTGCCATAGTGGTTTTTCCCGTTCCCGGAGGTCCGTAAAAAACCGTGTGAAGCGAAAGCGATGGCATTTTTTTGCCTTTTTGTCTAAGTTGCTCTATTTTAATGTATTTACGAAGCGATTCGATGCTTTGCTTTATGTTTTCCATGCCAACCAATTCGTTCAATTCTTTCATTGCAAGTTCCAAATCGTTTTCAGGCTCTTCCGTAAATTCGTCTTTTATAACTGATTGTAAATCTTCTATTTGAATAAGAGTTAATTCTTCATCTCTCAAATATCCTTTTTCATGTTTTAAGTTAAAAACCCGCGAAGCTTGTTCTTTGGTAATTTTTTCAAACAAATTTCGTACAAAGCGTCCGTTTCCAAAACTTTCATCGCGCGATTTATAAACAAATTCAAAATATTTTGCCAGTTTATTTTTTACTTCATCATTTAAAAAATAGTCATTTTTAGAAACCAATATTTCAAATAATTTCAATAATTCATCGGGTTTAAAATCCTCAAAATGAAATGTATTGTTGAATCGCGAACGCATTCCGGTATTTGAATCCAAAAATTTTTTCATTTCTTTCGGGTAACCTGCCACTACTACCACATATTTGTCGCGGTCGTCTTCCATGCGTTTGAGTAAGTTATCAATCGCCTCTTGCCCAAAAGAATCGGTAGCCAGCGTGTAAGCCTCGTCGATAAATAATATTCCGCCCAAAGCCTGATTTATCAAATTACTTGTTTTTATTGCAGTTTCCCCCAGATGCTCTCCGACTAAAGCTGCTCTATCCGCTTCAACTACATGTCCTTTTTCAATGATTCCCAAGGCTTTAAAGATTTTTCCTAAAAGCCTTGCTATGGTAGTTTTTCCAGTTCCCGGAGGACCTAAAAATACGGTATGTAGCGAGATTTTTGCTTCATTCAAGCCTTTTCGGGTTCGTTCGCGGCGAATTTCCATGAGTTGAATGAGTGCTTTTACCTCATTTTTTACACTTTGCATACCTACTAACTCATCTAATTCATTGATAATTTCTTGAATAGATACAATTTCGGGTAAATGATATTTTTTATTTTCCGGTAAATTATCGCTTGTATTTTCTTTGCTCGAAACACCAGCCGAACCGATATTTTCGCTTTCTAAAGTGGTCATTACCAATATCCAACGGTCAGTAAAAGTAGCATGTGTAATGTTAAAATGCTCGTTCCAAGCTTCATTGATATTTTTTTCTGGAATTGTGGCATCTGAAAACCATTTTTGGTCGGTAAAAGTGTGATGTTTAGACATGATAACCACCCATTTACCTTTGCCGAAAGCTATTTGAGTAATAAAAAAATTGTTTTCCCATTGTTTGTTAATAAATTCTGCCGGAAAATTTTCTTCTATCGAAAAAACTTGTTCCGTAAAACCAGACTCTTCCGATTGAATGATTCCCCAAGTGCCATTTCCAAAGGTTATGTGCGTGATAAATTTTCCGGCATTAATTTTTTCCGATAAATCTTGAAACTCTAATTCTTTAACAGTCATCCAGCCTTGAAATTGCGATTCTTTGCGTTTCGACAAAACCAAAACCCAAATTCCATTTCCATAAGCTAAAGAAGTAACATCTAAGTTTTTATCCCAACCTGCTGAAATTTCCTTGCTCGGAAATTCGCGCGAAGTTTGCCAAGTTTGTTCTAAAAAATCAGTATTTGCAAAGAAAGTTACAAACCAACCGCCTGCTCCAAAAGCAATATTTTGTATGAAATAGCCTTTTTCCCAATTTTCGTTTATTTCATCTTTGGGAAACGTTTCTCTTTGTAAATACTTCTGTTTCAGTATAATAATATTTTCAAATTCTTTATCGGTTTCTATTTCCGTTGTTATAATTTTAACATTATTTATTGATTCTTCATCATCCGGATTGATTTCAACCGCTTTTTTGTAAAAAATAAGGGATTCTTGTTTTTTATTTTGCTTATATAAAATATAGGCTTTGGTCGCCCAACTTGACGATTTTTCGGGAAACAATCGAACGGCTTTTTCTGCATATTCTAAGGCTTTCGAATCATTTTCAAGCTCTGCATATTCTAAGGCAATATTTCTGTAAACATAGTCAGCATTTAGAATAAATTTTTCGGCATTTAGATAATTTTCCAAAGCTCCTTTATGGTCGTGAAGTGCAGCCAAAATATTTCCTAAAACATTATAACTTTCTCCGTTTTTAGGGTCTAATTTTAAGGCATGTAGCACTAAATCCTTTGCTTTTTCCGGTTTGTTGGTGTCCAAATAAACATTAGCAATGTTTTTGTAAGCATCTGCAAGTGAGGTATCTAAATCGATGGCTTTTTTTAAATATTCTAAAGCTCTATCATAATCTGTCAGCCAATAATAAGCTTTGCCCATCACATTGTAGGTTGGTGCATAATTTGGATTTTCAAGCAAACTTTCTTGCAAAATTTCTATAGCTTGCTTATCGTTACCGTTCAAATAAACAGATTGTCCTGTGTAATAGAGCGTTAAATAATTCTTGGAATATTTTTTATTTACTTCGGTCATGTAAGCTGCAAGTTGCTCAAACTCTTTGCGTTTAATGAAAATTTCAGCTTGTTCAACAAAATCGCTGTTGATATTTTCATTATTTTTTTTTCTATTGAAAATCATATTCTTTTTGTTTAAATAATTTTTCTTATCTATAAAATTTATAAAGAGTTAAAAATCAAAATTTTATAACATAAAAAACTCATTTTTTTTATTAATTTTTACAAACTAAAAGTAATAATTTTTTTCAATATAAAAATAAAAAAAAATATTTTTTAAAATAAAAGAGCCGCCTTAAAAAAGGCAGCTCTTAATTTGCAAAGTAATAATCAATTAATCACATCTGTTTCCGTGTCTGTTACCTCTGCGGCGTCCGTTTTTACAGCCTTGTCCATTACGTTTTCCAAAATTTGTATCGGTGTTTTCTGTTTTGTTTTTACCACAAAGACCTAAACCACGACCACTGCCTGCGCCTTCCCCATTGGGACCTGTTCTGTCATTTCTTGGCATAAATAACCTCCTTTTTTAGTGTTACTGTTTCATTTATTTTTTTACAAAGATAATGAACTTATGTTCATAAAAAAAGAAATTATTCATATTTTTTTAATTTTTTGTTTCAAATATCAAATAAATGTAGTTTGCATCACATTGAATTGGTTCTTTTAAAAAAAACAAGATTAAAGTATTGATAAATAAATAATTAGAAAAGTCTTTCATTTTTTTACAAATCAAAGACTTTTCTTTGTTTAAAGTATAAAAAATTAACAAGAGCTAATTGTTATAAATATCTAATATAAAGTTAGTTATAGTATATTTAATCGGAATTATTTTCGATTAAAATACCAATTAGCAATAAATAATTCCATATTATTTTTTCAATTCTTTATGGCACAACCACCAATCGAAGCATTCAAATTCGCCGGCAGCAGCTTTGGCTTTGCGGTCTTTCATTAATTCAACCGATGTAGCAGGCGGAACAATTACGCGGTCTTTAAGTTGCTCATTAATAGGCCAGTTAGCAGGAATTGCCACTTTGTTGGCATCGGAAACTTGCATACCCTCCAAAGCTCTCAAAATTTCTTCCATGTTGCGTCCCAATTCTTGCGGATAGTAGAAAATAATTCTGAATTTTCCTTCTGGGTCCACAATAAATACAGCTCTTACCGTATTTGTACCTTTGCCCGGGTGAATTAAACCCAAAGTATTTGCCACTGCGCCTGTGTCGGCAATAATTGGAAATTCAATTTCTACATTCATATTGTCTTTAATCCACTCTTCCCATTTCAAGTGTGCAAAAACTTGGTCCACACTCAACCCGATAAGCTCGCAATTTAATGCTCTAAAACGGTCGTAGCGTGTTTGAAATGCAATAAATTCTGTGGTACAAACCGGAGTGAAATCGGCTGGGTGACTGAACAATACGAACCATTTACCAGTGTATGCATCGGGCAATTTCATCATGCCGCGAGTGGTTTGAACAGTCATTTCGGGGAATTTGTCGCCTAATAAAGGCATACCTTTTTTTTCGTTTTCCATTTTTTTGAATTTTTAAAAATTGTTAGTTTTCTAAATTTATTATTCCAAATATTTACCAATAATCTGTATTTTTATATCGTTTATTGAAAAATTTGGAATGTTTTTTTGCTTAAAATAATTTTCTAAATAATTTGAAAGTTCACTATCGTAATAGTCTATCAATTTTTCTTTTTCCGAATCTATCAAATGAAAATGTTTTTCTAAAAAAACATCGTATCGCATAGCTTCATTTTCGGTTCGGAGTTTTTTTACCAGATTATTTTCTGCAAAATTTTCTAATGTTTTGTAAACTGTTCCGGTAGCAATACTTGGATATTTTTCTCCGATATATTCCATTAACATTTCCACGGTCGGGTGATTGGGTACGTTCATAAGTGCTTCATATACAGCTATTCGCTGCAATGTAGCTTTTAAACCTTGCGCAGAAATAATTTGTTTTATTTCGGATTGACTTTTCATATTAAAGAATAATTCTTATTTTAAAATTTATGCTAAATAAGAATTATTCTTTATTACTACAAAATATTTATTGTTAAAAAATATTAATTACTTCTTTTTATTTTTTAACTAACTAATAAGTAGCTAATTAAAAATATTCGACACTTTTTTATTACGTTCTTTGAAAT
>DYNA01000022.1 GCA_020721325.1 Paludibacter propionicigenes | reverse complement strand
AAGAATACGATAAATACCAAGAAAGTTTATTGAATTACATAGAATTAAAAAGTGCAATCGACACATCAAGAGAAGAGGGCAGAGAAGAAGGAAGAGAAATTGGTGTAGAAATAGGTAAAGAGATTGGTGTAGAAATAGGAAAAGAAATAGGTAGAGGAGAAGGTGTAGGAATAGGTGTAGAAATAGGTAAAGAAGCCGAAAAGATTGACACAGCAAAAGAAATGATATTAAATGACGAACCCATAGAGAAAATAATGAAATATACAAAACTTAGCAAAGAACAAATTGAAGCCTTAATAAAAGAGCTAAAAAAGTGAGAGTTTTTTAAAAAAACTTAGATACAAAAGTCATCGTATCAATAGCTTAACACGCATTTAGTTGAAAACAAAATTTCAGCGATTCCATAACTTGTACTCTATTTTTTAACAAAACGATTTAATACAAAAAACAAACTCCTCAGCACTTTAACTGACCCAATAACTCAAAGTTATTGCATTAGTAGGCTAAAACTTAAAATAATTTTTAAGCGTCGCACCAAGCAATTGCTTGCGATAAGTCCTCAAAATACATATCTTGGAAAGTTTTTTCTTTAATATCGTCAAATAATTGTTCCAAACTCATGCGACTTAATATATCGCGGCTTACTACATGGGCAAATTTCCGAATCGACCCCTTGTTTAAGGCATTAAATATCGATTCATTAAGTTTGTCTTGAATTGCCGGTACAACTGGAAATTTAAAATCCTTGCCCGAAGCAATTACATTGCGAATGGAATACATTTTAACAGTGTCAAAACTTATTTTTGCATATTCAAACATGTTTTCAATGGTCATAAATTCACTTTCAGGTTTCCATGTGTAAATATACAAAGATTTTTGTAAATCCATTTCCAATTTTATGTATTCATTATCAAAAATTGTTTGCATAGCTAATACAATAAAAATGATATAGTTAATTTGAATTGTTTATAAAAAATAGAATTACTTTTGTTGTTTGTAATCGAATATCTTTAAAAAAAATAAAATGGTGCAATTTTTGAGAATTTCTATTCATCGAAGTTCGATGCAAAAGAATTTTTTAAATCTCTGAAAACAAAGCTTGTTTGAAATATAAAAAAATTATTAACTTCTTGAAAATTAAAATTCTAAAAGTTATTCTTTTAAACTTCAATAAAAGATAAATCTTTCATTAATTTAATCATTCGTTCGTAAAAAAAAATATATTTTTATATTTTTTTCAAATCAACGAATATTAAATATTTTATTTTTATTATTTTTTACAAAAATAATAAAAATAAATGAAATAAAAAATGAACAAAAATTAAATCTGCAAATCTTTTTTTATAAAGAAAGAGTTGTTGTATCATTTTTTTGCAAAATACCTTTAATTTAATAAGTTACAAGCTGTTTATTAACAGATTAATACATTGACTTGTGGATTTTTAGATATGATTAATATTATAAATTATTGAAAATCAATTTGCAACCAATCTATTAAAGTATAATTAAATAGTCTTTATTTTTTGAAAAAAAAATTTCTAAAAAAAACATTATGAGAAAAATAGTTTATATAGTGTTATTTATAAGCACTTTAGCATGTAGCACTTCGCGAAAAGTAAATTTTCAAGATGTAAAAGATTTGCAATCTTTAGATGCTACCAGCCAAATATTATCAACTTTAGCTTCCGACCAAATGGAGGGTCGCTTACCCGGAACGGCAGGTATGGAAAAAGCCGCAAAATGGGTTGAAAATGAATTGACTAAAATGGGGGTAAAGCCATTTTTTGATAATTCGTATCGGCAATATCTCAATTCGCGCCAATACCCTTATTTTAATTTGGTTGGAGTCATCGAAGGCAAAAGCGATGAGTATGTTCTCTTGGGTGCGCATTTAGACCATTTGGGAAAAGAATCTGGTAGTCAGACCGATAGCGTATATAATGGAGCAAACGACAATGCAAGTGGTGTTACAGCCGTTTTGCAAATAGCAAAGGTTTTGAAAAAATATAAGTTTAAAAAAAACATAATTATTGCTTTTTTTACAGCCGAAGAAATGGGGCTTGTAGGGTCTGAGCATTTAGCGCAACGGCTGAGCGAAGATAGTTTGAATTTAAAATACGTTCTCAACATTGATATGATTGCTTCGCCGTTTAAAAAAGGGGAAGAGGGATTGTACATTTCGGGTTACGACCGTTCAAATTTACACACAGAAATAAATAAAGCTCTAAAAAAAGATTTTTTATTACCTTCTGAATCTACCGGTTTTTTTGATGTTTTTTATTTATCCGATAATTATCCGTTTTATTCTAAATTCAATATTCCGGCTCATACTTTTTGTACTTTTAATTTTAAAAATTATCCGGCATATCATCAATTAAATGATGAAGTTAGCCAATTGGATTGGAATTATTTTAACAATGTTATTCATAATATTACCTATTCTGTTGTGCAACTTTTGCAAAATGATACCGAAATAAAATTGAATACCACTGAATAAAATCTTTTAGAGCTTGCGAAATAAAATAACTGATAATTAATAGTTTACAAAAAAAAGTAGGTTGTAATGCAAACGAAAATTTTGCCAAGTTTTTTTAGCGGATTTGTATTTTTTCTTGTCTGTTTTTGAATTTAAAATAAGGGAATAAGGTTTCGTTTGCGTTTAAATAAAATGTTGTCAATGAGAAAATAATTGCTTTTTCATTTTTTATATTTTTTTTGCCGAAAGGCGTAAAGAAAATACCAAAAAAGCGATGGTTATTCATAAAAAAAATGTTTATTTTTGTAGAAAAAATAAATATTTATAATTTTGCATTCACAAGAAATGCTTAAAATATTATTCAATGTTTTCAGAACAAGATTTAAAAAACATACTAAACGAATTAATTAGTTTGCCGTCGGAAACCGAATGGCTTGAATTTAAAGAAGCTAACGATAATTTCAGCACAAATGATATAGGTAAATATTTTTCAGCACTGTGCAACGAAGCAAATTTACTAAAAAAAGATTTTGCATGGTTGGTATTTGGTGTAAATAAAAACCATAAAATAGTAGGAACTGATTATCGCATAGATAAACCGCGATTGCAGAGCTTGAAACAACAAATTGCCGATGGTACAACCGATAGACTTTCGTTTGTGGAAATTCACGAAATAGATTTTTCAGGAAAAAGAATAATTATGTTTCAAATTCCTCCAGCTCCAATTGGACTGCCTATTTCATGGAAAGGTCATTACTACGGCAGAGAACATGAAAGTCTTGGCGCACTCGGTCATAAATACGATAAAATTCGTAGTCAAAAAAAATTTGATTGGTCTGCGCAAATAATTGATAATGCTTCAATTGAAGATTTAGATGCCAAAGCTATTGACTATGCACGAAAAAAATTCAAAGAAGGAAACGAAAGAAGAGATTTCTACAATGAAATAGATACTTGGGATACGGTAACATTCTTAAATAAAGCAAGATTGGCTATTGAAGGAAAAATAACCACCACCACTTTGCTTTTGCTTGGTAAACCGGAATCAAAACGTTTTTTGTTTCCAAATCTAAGAATTACTTATGTTTATATTAACGAGCATGGTGAAAAACAAGATTACGAACATTATGACCCACCTTTTTTATTGGAACGCGATAATTTATTGAGTAAATTAAAAAATAAAGATAGCAAATTCAAATTATTGCCTGATGATAAGATACTTACACCAATTGAAATTCATAGATACGACAATTGGGTAATTTTGGAAGCACTAAATAACTGCATTGCTCACCAAGATTATACAAAGCAAGATAAAATCATTGTAACCGAAAAGTCAGATTATAAACTGATATTCAGAAATTCAGGAAGCTTCTATTACGGAACAATAGAAGATTATATCTTTCTTGAAGAGTTTACTCCTCCAGATTATCGCAATCCCTTTCTGGCAGAAGCCATGGAACGAATTGGCATGATAGATACAGTAGGTAGTGGTATAAAACGAATTTTCAACAAACAAAAAGAAAAATATTTACCTTTACCTGAGTATGTTTTGGGAGCTTCAGTTGAACTTACCATTTTAGCTGATAATAATAGCAATAGCTATACAAGCCAATTATTTAACAACCAAAATCTTGATTTGGGAGTAATATTTTTGATAGATAAAAAACAAAAAGGGTTTCCTATTGACGATAAAGATTTTCAATACATTATAATATCATTTTTGAAACAAAAAAGAAGGGCTGGCAGAGAAGATATTAACGAACTATTATTGCCTCACTTGGATAGCGAGCTAACCATTGAACGAAAAAAGAAAAAAATAAGAAATTTGCTATATAGTTTGTCAAAGAATAAAAAAATACTAAATATTTCAAAATCTACAAAAAAACCAATTTGGACTTTATCATAAAAAGATTGAAAAAGATTGAAAAAGACAGAAAAGACAGAAAAGACACAAAAGACACAAAAGACAGAAAAGACAGAAAAGATAGAAAAGATAGAAAAGACACAAAAGTCAGAAAAGTCAGAAAAGATAGAAAAAGATAGAAAAGACAGAAAAAGATAGAAAAGACAGAAAAGACAGAAAAGTCAGAAAAGACAGAAAAGTCAGAAAAGATAGAAAAGACAGAAAAGTCAGAAAAGTCAGAAAAGTCAGAAAAGTCAGAAAAGTCAGAAAAGACAGAAAAGACAGAAAAGACAGAAAAGACAGAAAAGACAGAAAAGACAGAAAAGATAGAAAAGATAGAAAAGATAGAAAAGACAGAAAAGTCAGAAAAGACAGAAAAGATAGAAAAGACAGAAAAGACAGAAAAGTCAGAAAAGATAGAAAAGACAGAAAAGATAGAAAAGACAGAAAAGTCAGAAAAATCAGAAAAGTCAGAAAAGTCAGAAAAGTCAGAAATTTTATAATTCATCTATTTGAAAGTTTTTTTGGGGCGAGCTTTATCCGTTTGAGGGTATGAAAAGCAATATAAAAAATTGATTTATTAACACCCTTTTTCTTTGTAAAAAAAGTTTTTTTTAACAAAAAAAACTTACATTTGCACGAAATATAAAAATACAACAACATAAAAAATGAAACAACTCCAATTAGCCCAATGGGCAAGCGAATATGCTCTAAAACAAGGAGCTACGCAAGCCGAAGTTTCCGTTTCCAACGCGCGAAACGTAGAAATAGAAGTCAGAGATAAAACCTTAGAAAAATTAAAAGAAACAACCGAAAATTCTCTTTCGGTTTATATTTACTTAAACAACCGCTATTCGGGGCATCATACCAACGACTTGCGCAAAGAAACCTTGGAAAAATTTATCCAACAAGCCGTTGCATCAACGAAATATTTGGCAGCCGATAAATTCCGAACATTAATAGACCCCAAATATTACCCAAAAGATTTGAATACCAATTTGGAATTGTATGATAATCAACACAATGAATTAACAACCGACCAACGTATCCTTATAGCCAAAGAAATGGAGGAAGTGGCTATGAATCAAAGCGAATCGATGGTTTCGGCTACGGCAGGTTTTTCCGATAGCATTTACAGTTCGGCAAAGGTATTTAGCAATGGTTTTGAAGGAGAAAGGCGCGGCACGATGTACTCGGTTGGCATTGAATTAACCGCCAAAGACAACGACGCACGCCCCGAAGATTATGCTTTTGCTTCGAATCGTTTCTATAAAAACCTCACTGCTTGGGATTTAATAGCCAAAGAAGCCGCCCAAAGAGCTTTGCAAAAAATTGGACAAAAAAAAATTGCTTCAGGTTATTTTGACATGGTGGTAGAAAACAGAGCCGCTTCGGGATTAATTAGCATGTTGATTTCGCCCATGTCGGCACAGGCTTTACAACAAAAAAACTCCTTTCTCGAAGGAAAATTGAAACAAAAAATTGCTTCCGAGAAATTAACGATAATTGACAACCCGCTGCTGAAAGGTGCAATGTCGTCTCGGCTTTTCGATGGCGATGGCATTGCTTCGCAAAAACGAGTGATGATAGAAAAAGGAATACTCAAAAATTACTACATCGACCATTATTACGGACAAAAATTGGGTTTGGAAGTTACTTCGGGAGGAACATCGAATTTAGAATTTGAATTAGGCACTAAAAACCTGCAACAGCTCATTGCCTGCATTGACAAAGGAATACTTATTACGGGGTTCAATGGTGGAAACTCAAACCCCACAACCGGCGATTTTTCTTTCGGAATTAGCGGTTTACTTATTGAAAAGGGAATACTTACTCAACCTATTTATGAAATGAATATTAGTGGAAATGCACTCGAATTTTGGAACAAATTGGTAGAAACCGGTAACGATGCTTACCAACATTCTGCTTGGATGAGACCCAGTTTGCTGTTTGAAAATATTTATTTCTCCGGAATTTAATTCTTTCTCTTCGCATTTTGGGTTTCAACTTTTTTCTTGATTTTAAATAAGTTAAAAAACAAAATTGCGCTTAAACACATAGACGCAAAGTACTAATTGTTTAAAAAAAACTTTGCGTCTTTGCTGTTTTGAGCAAGAAAACTCCTTATACACACTGCTCACAAAACATAAAATTTGCTTATTTTTAAAAACGGTATAAATTTTGATAAAATAAAGAAAACGAATTAATAATGCCTATGATAAAACGATAGACCAAACATTTGATAGCTTAAAATACGGAAAAACTTTTTAAATACAAAAAATGTAATTTGATAAAAAAAACTATTTTCTATGGCTAAAATAGTAAAAAACAATTTGAACAATATATTTTAACAAATAAAATGAACTATTTTTTTAATGTATTGAATTTCAGATAAAAATAAATTTATCATTTTGATTTCAAAATTTATAAAATGTTTTTTTATAAAAAAAAAAATTCCATTTATAGCTGCCAAGAAATTAAATCTACGTAAAATTCATTTAAAATGAAAAAACTATTTCTTCTTTATTTTCTATTGTTGTCTGTACTTGCATTTTCGCAAGAGCAGAAATTGAAAAATTTACCCAATTTTGACCGTAAATGGTTACATTTTGGGTTTACAGTTGGTTTGTCGATATTTGATGCATCCATGTTGCTTTCCGATGAATTTTTGCAAACCGATGCTTCGGGTGAATATACCATCAACCATGTTTATGGAATTGAAAACACACCCTCTCCGGGCTTTCATTTGGGACCGATTATAAATCTGCGCTTAAACGAACACTCCGATTTGAGGGCGTTGCTCGATTTATCTTTCGGACAAAGAACTCTAAAATATTCATTACTCGACACAATCAACACTTCGGAACGTGCTTATAATGAACATGTAATGAAAATAGAATCTATTTTTTTAGAACTTCCCATACAGTATAAATACAAAGCCAAACGTTTGAATAATATTCGTCCTTATGTTATTTTTGGTGTTACAACCAAATGGGATATGGCTGCAAATAAGAAGATTAAAGACGAAGACCGTCCCATGATTCGTTTCAAACCTTTCGATGTATTTTGGGAAGCCGGTATGGGAGTGGATTTTTATTTGCCTTATTTTAAATTTTCTTCCGAACTAAAGTATCAAGTGGGTTTGTTAAATATTGTCAAATACGACAACACTCAATATACCAATGCTTTAAGCAAAATAAACTCCCGAATGTTCGTTCTTTCTTTTCACTTTGAATAAATGAGTTTAGGCTAAAAAGGTTAAAAATAAAAAATTCACGCAAAGACGCAAAGTTTTGTATTTCAGTTAATTATAACTTTGTGTTTTTACAACCTTACCTAAAAAAATACTTTTTATACTACACTCATAAATAAAAAAGTTACAGAGTTAAATAGTTAAAATTCTAAAAATTAACAATTTAGCTATGTAACAATTTATTATTCCGTTTTTTCTTGAAAAATATCTTTATTTTGCTATAAATAAAATGTTGGTTTCTCTCAATTACTCTACCAACAATTTAATTTGCTGATTGATAAGCTCTTTTGCGTTGTCGTCGAGAGAGCTGGCAAAATCGTGAAGCCATTGCAACGCCTGCGAAGGTGTTAAATTTTTATTCAAAATAAGTGCGCACGATTCCATTGATTCCGAAAACTTAGGTATATTGTTCATATACAGATAAATATTGTCTGTAATTTCGTGTTCTTGATAGACTTTGCTTAGCTCGGTGAGTTGTTGAAAAGCCAAAGGATAATTTTGTATTTTCAACAATTCTTTCATATAAAACAGCCGGATAATGGGAACGGAGATGTTTAAATTTGTGTCGGAATTTTCATAATTATCGATTGCATTTTGAAAAGCCTGAGGATATTTTTCACTTTCACCACAGAGCGAAGATGCCATAGCCAAATTGAACCAATCTTCTGAATTATTGGTCTTTTGGGCAATTGAATGGTAAAAAGGAACCGATTTTTTAAATTCTTTCATCTGAAAATATGCCAAAGCTATCAATTTATTGGCTTCAAGTTCAAATTCTTTGTCTTTCGATTTTAAATAATCTTTGCACAATTTTATTGCTTTGGTATATTTAGCATCGTTCAAGTAATTCCAAGCTTGTTCTAATATCATCTTTTTTACAAAAAAAATTCTCCAATTTAACAATTTGATTGCCTAAAGCTTGTTTTTTTGCAAAAGCACTAAAAAAAACTTTAGAAAAAAACTTTGCTTTGCCAAAGTTCCATTCTTCGTATTATTATGCAGATAATTAACTATTTAGCAATTTTTAAACTGCAACTTTGGCAAAGCTTAACGAACGATTATTTTAACAATTGCAGATTAATGAACTACTTGCACAACGTTTGTTTTTCCGCCTTTTTCCACCTTTGCTTTAATAAAAAGTTTTACCGAAGGATTTTCGGCATTTGAATTAATTGTTATGGTTTTACTTACATTGCCCAAATTGTCGTAGGGTTCAAATTCTACCATCAAACGACCTTCACTGTTAGGTAAAATGGGCGTTTTTGTCCATTCTGGAGTGGTACAACCACAGGAAGACTCTACTTTAAAAATAATTAATGGAGCTTTTCCGGTATTTTTGAAAATAAATTCATATTTCACCGAACCGCCTTGGTCATAGAGAGTTCCAAAATCGTGGGTCGTTTTAGCAAATTCAATTTTTTGTGCAAAAACTGTACTTACAACCATTAAAAACACCAAAACTAAAAAAATATTTTTTTTCATAATACTTTTTTTATAATTTACTTCTTTTTTTATTTTTAAATTTTAAACCGATAAGTCGGTTCTTATTAAGTATAAACAATTTTTATACCGTTTTAGTATATCTAATTTGTTAAATTATCTCAAATTTATTATCTTTTCGATGTTTCATTTTATCGTTCAAACAATCGTTTTTTTTTTTAATAAACAAAAAAATGAACCGACAAATTGTTTTATAGCAAAAAGAAAATCAATTAATTAACTATTATCTTCTAAGTTCATCAATTTGTATTTGGCTTGTCGTTGTTTCCAACGTTCGCGCGCAAACTGCTGCATATCGGCTATGGTATCTTTTTCATCTACAATTTCAAATCCCAAAAGAGTTTCAATAATATCTTCCATTGTAACAATTCCGTCCATTCCGCCATATTCATCTACCACCAGAGCAATGTGTTCTTTTTTGTCTAAAAGTTCTTCCCACAATTTTAAAACAGGCTTGGTATCGAGAACAAAAACAATTTGCTTTATTATATCCTTGAGTTTTAAATCGTTATTGTTTTCGGCAAGCTTTTCAAAAACCCTTTGCCTCAAAATATATCCGGAAATATTATCAATACTTTCGGAAAAAACCGGAATACGCGAAAATTTAAGATAGGATTTATTTTTCAAAAATTCAGCCAAACTCATATTTTCGTTGGCTATAACAACAACGGTGCGTGGTGTCATAATTTCGGTAACTCGAATGTTCTGTAATTTAATTAAGTTTTGAATAATTTTATTTTCTTTTTCCAAAAAAATTCCCTCAGTAGTTCCTATCTCGGCTAAAGCTGAAATTTCTTGGCGGCTGGTGGTTTGTTCTACTTTATTCTTTGAAATTAAATGTGTAATAAATGCCGAAAAAATTACCAAAGGGTAAGTAATTAAAACAGTTATTTGAATGGTATGTCCTACAATATTTGTTAAATTGCGCCAAAAATTTGCTCCTATTGTTTTGGGTAATATTTCGGTTAAAACCAAAATTAAAATTGTCAAAATGGCTGAAATAATTCCAAAATAAGCATCACCAAAAACTTCCGTTCCTTGCGCACCAACGCCCGCAGCTCCTACCGTGTGTGCAATGGTATTTAATGACAAAATGGCTGATAACGGCTTTTCTACATTATACCTGTATTTTATCATCTTTTTAATACCTTTTTGATTGGTATTTTCATTTATTTTTAAGTATGTAAGCGGTGTTGTTAATAAAACAGCTTCCATAATTGAACATAAAAACGAAATAATTAATGCCGTAAAAAGATAAATAAGAAGAAGGGTCATAAATATTGTTTTAAATGAATAGCTTTTTTGTAAAATTTAATTTACTTTTTTTAAGTTTACAAAAATCAATAAATAATTAATTTATATATTCGGATTTTATTCAATTTAAGTTTTTTTATTTCAGATAATTAGCAAAAAAAAAACGAAGAATTGAATAAAGCACAAATATATATAAAAAAATCTTTTTATTTTAAAAAATAATTTATTCTAATCCAGAAATCCGAAAATCATTGTATCAATTTATTAATAAACAGCTTATTGACGATTAATCGTTACGCATTTTGCAAACAATTGATACGATGACTCTCAGTTTGTTAGCAATAGACTTACGTATTTTAGGGTATAAAATAGTTTTACAAAACATATCGAAAAAAATGTTAAAATTAAATTTTTTAAAATTAAATTTTGGAAAATAAAAAAATGATTATATTTGTATAGTTTTTAGGAAGTGAATAAATGAATTTCGTTGGTAATGAAAAAGCAATTTTTTAAAGTTGTCAAAATACTATTTAAAAACAAAATTTGATGTATCATAGATAAAAGCTCGGCTAATGACAAGTTTTGCAAAATACGGAGAAACTTTTTCTAACCTCATTTTTAAAAATTCCTTAAAAATAAATCAAAACTATATACCATTAAATTTCGGTATGAAATGATATTCAGATATTTAACACCAGTTGTTTATTATTTACTAATTTTAATTTGGGGATATATTTTTATTTTTTACTTACGTAAAATGCAAAATAAAAATATAAATGATAAACTATTGCAAACCTTACTCTTCATTCTTGCAATTGATTCATTGCGAACTTTTATTGAAAGTTTGTTTTTTGGAATAAAATATACCTCTCAAAACAACCTGTTTCTGACCGATTGGCAAACTCAATTAGAACAACCCTATTTTGTATTTGTCCCCAAAGCGTTAAATTTGGGCGTAGCTTTAATCATTTTTTTTATATTGCTCAAAAAGTGGCTTCCGGCAGAAAGCAGTCGCCGGCAAAACATTGATAATCTGATAAAAAAACAAAAAATTAAGCTGCAAAAAGTTATTGACAATTTGTATCAAACCAAAGAAGAATTAAATAAAAGCAGAGATGATTATAAAAACCGGTTTATTTATTTTCCTTTTCCGGTTTTTATTTGGCAAAAACGCGGAGACGATTTTGAAATGGTTACTGCCAATGATGCTGCTTACAAAGATTCTAATGGTAAAATAAAAGATGTTTTTAATGTTCAATCGAAAATTTTATGGAAAGAAGAACCTGAACTAACACAGTATTTGCACAATGCTTACGACCAGAAAACAAGCTTTACCATTTTGCGCGAATACACTTTTAGAGCTACAAATTCAACAAAATATGTATCAGCTACTTATAGCTTTTTACCGCCCGACAGTGTTCAAATTGTAACGGTAGATATTACCGAACAAAAAAATGCCGAAAAAGAACTTATTCGGCAAAAAATTTTGTTTGAAACCATGTTCAATTCCATTTCTGATGGTGTAATAATCACCAATTCGCAGCGCGAAATAATGGTTGCCAACAAAGGCATGAATCTGCTTTTTGGTTACAACCCCGAAGAGCTAATAGGTCAAAGTGCCGAAAAAATCTATGCCCAAAACAGTGAATTTGTAAAAGCCGGAAATATTATTTTTAACGAATTGAACAAAGAAAATGAAAAACGTTTTGAAACGGAATACAGAAAAAAACACGGCGAAATTTTTAAAGGCGAAACTTTTGGTGCAAAACTCTTTGATACTCAAAATCAATGGATTGGAAATTTAGCGATTATTCGCGACATAACGGAACGCATAGAATTTATTGATGCTTTGAGCAAAGCCAAAGAAAAAGCAGAAGAATCGGACAAACTCAAAACGGAGTTTATGAACAATCTTTCGCACGAAATACGAACGCCACTCAACGGAATATTAGGGTTTTCGGGGCTTTTGGCTCACGAAAATACTTTTGACAAAAAACAACTCCATTACATCAATATTATTCAAAACAGCGGACAACAGCTCTTGCGAATTATTGACGAAATAGTTGAAATTTCGGAATTGGTAACCAAACAAGTAAATATAAATTTTCGGGTAATTTCTTTCCATGAACTTTTAATGGATTTGTACCACTTTTTTAGACCAATGGCTTTAGCCAAAAATATTTCGCTTTTTATTAAAAAACAACACAAACGAAACCCTTGTTTTATTTATTCCGACTACGAAAAATTACAACGAATTCTAAATATTTTAATTGAAAATGCCATAAAATATACTGAAAACGGTTTTATTAAAATCGGATATTCAATAAAAGACGAACGGTTAGAAATTTTTGTGCAAGACACCGGAATTGGTATTGAAAAAGATAAATTTAACGAAATATTTGCTCTTTTTGCTCAGGTTGAGAAAGAAATTTCTAAAAAAACAGGTGGTTTGGGGCTGGGATTGTGTATTGCACGCGAATATATCAAACTTTTGGAAGGTAACATTTTTTTAACCTCCGAAGTGGAAAAAGGCTCAACCTTTTATATTCAAATTCCGTATAAAGCTATGGAAATTAACAAAAACAATTTAAACATTCAAGATATGGAACAAGAAAACAAAAACATCGTTTTGGTGGCGGAAGACGAGGAGATTAATTTTTTATATATTGAAACAATTTTAGAAGATGAAATAGAGAAAGATTTGCACATTTTACATGCCAAAAACGGATTGGAAGCGGTAAAAATTTGCGAAAACAATCCCGAAATAAAATTAGTTTTGATGGACATTAAAATGCCAAAAATGAATGGTAATCAGGCTACTATGCACATTCGTACTTTCAGACCGCTCTTGCCTATTGTGGCTCAAACGGCTTTTACAACCGACGAAGATAAAAAAGAGGCTTTAGATGCAGGCTGCAATGATTTCATTTCCAAACCCATAGACCGTGAAATTTTAATCGAATTGATAAAAAAATACATTCCTTAAAAAAAAATTGAAAATTTGGGAATTTAGGAATTTAGGAATTTAGGAATATGAAAATTCGTTAATTTTTCAATTTGAGCATTTTTTAATGCTTCAAATTTGAAAAATTAACGAATCAGAATTCAGTTTACAAAAAAAATAAACGCCGATTTTACAAACTTCCAAAACCTAATAAAAACAAGATTTTGGAAATTCTTTTCAAATTAATTTTTTGCGGAAGCATGAATTAATCTGAAAACATTTTCTGCCGTCTGACGTAGCAATTGCTCTGAAAAAGCAATCGACCTATCAAATGAAATCGGACCATTTTGAATACTGAAAATAGATGTAACCCCATGCTCAAACAATTCCGCATTATTCGATTTATCGTTTGCCGTAAAAACAAGCAGCGGTTTATTGGCTTCTTTGGCTATTTTTGCCAATTTACCTATCAATTTACCTTTAATGGTTTGGTCATCGGTTTTTCCTTCGGCAGAAATTATCCAATCCGTTTCTTCAATTACTTCTTTTAAACCCACCAAATCGGCAAGAATATCAAAACCGGACTGCAATTGTGCATTAAAAAAAGCGTGCATTGCTGCGGCAATTCCTCCGGCAGCACCGCCCCCACTTAAAAATTCCAAATCAATTCCGGTAATATGAAAAGTTTCTTGGGCAAAATTTTGCAAACCGCTATCCAATCGAATAATCGATTCGCGGCTCGCACCTTTTTGAGGAGCAAAAACAAAGGCTGCACCGTTTTCGCCAAAGAGTGGATTTTCTACATCGCAGGCAGCTATAATTTTAATATCTTGCAAGCGTTGGTCTAAATTGCTTACATCAATCCGTCTAATGAATTGTAAATTACCACCTTTAGGAGCAAGTTCAATGTCTTTTACATTGTAAAACTTCACGCCCAAAGCATTTAACATACCCATTCCGCCATCAACGGTAGCTGTGCCGCCCAAGCCTATGACTATTTTTTTAGCTCCGTTATCAATAGCGCCTTTGATAAGTAGCCCCAATCCGTAACTACATGCCTGAATGGGATTGTACTCCTCGCGTCTCAACCAATTCAAGCCAATGGCACTGGCACTTTCAATAAATGCAGTTTTGGAACTTTCGTTGTACAAAAAATAAGTATTAATTCTTCGCAAAAAAGCATCAACAGATTCCAAATTAATTTCATTTAATGGCAAATAATTGCTTAAAATGTGACTAAATCCATCTCCACCATCTGATAATGGCAGCGAATTAATGATTAAATCTGAAGATACCTGTTCTGCCGTTTCTGTCAGTATATTACTTATTTTCAAGGCATTCAAAGTTCCTTTGAAGGAATCGGGTACTAATAGTATTTTTTGTTTTTTCATCTCTAAATATTAATCAATCAAATAGTTATAAAAAATGATGTGTATCTTTGTTGTCTTAGAAAAATATTTTGTAAAAAAAACAATTTTTTTTTAAAAAATCAATTTTTTTGTATTATTTTTGATTAAAAAATAGAACTAAACTTCCTAATTTTACGTATTACCATTTGTATTTACATAATATAAATGCTTTAAAATAAAGTAGTTTAATTATTTTAACGAAATAGATAATCAATTATTTTTAAAACAAATAAAACACAATTTTTTTTTAAAAGATATGAAAAAAGTAAAATTCTTTCCAATTCTGTTTTTAGTAATATTAATTTTTTCAGAATTGAAAGCTCAAGACGATAAAATTGTAAAATTTGCCGGTGTTTTTCCCAAAGGTGATGAAAAATCGGTATTAATTACAATAAAACAAGTCAAATCAAAACTCACTGCTGCCCTCAAATACGATTCGATTAGCCAAGCATTCAATTTTGAGGGTTACATTAACAAAGAAAATGTTTTCAAACTCTATCAGCTCGACAACGATAGCAACAGAACCGGAGTTAGCATTAAAGGAACCATTCACAACGGTAGAATGCAAGCCAGTTATTTCGATAAAGCGGAGAATTTTGACTTTGAATTTCTCGAAGTAGATACCGACAATCCCGATGGCATTTTGAAACATACGCGCCGCAAAAATGACGATTTTGTAGAGTTGGAAAAAAATTTTAAAGCATTACCAAATGCCAACATAGTTATTAACTACGATGATTATTCATCGCCCATTTTAGTTGGCGAAAGTCCGTTTTTAGACAAAACGATTACAAAAGTAAGCTCTTACTCTGCACCATTTACCATCAACGAACGCTTACAATACCTACAAAAGCACGCTTACGGGAAAAAAATTTTATTCGACGAGGGTGCAATCGGATTGATGGTATATGCCTACTATTATTCCATAGACGGTTCGCTTTTCAACACTTATTTGTTCATTTACAACGAATACGGCGATTTCGTTCAGGCTATTATTTTATTTGAATCTTCCAATTTAAAAAACAAACCCAATATTCAAACGAAATTTTCGATGAGTCAAATTTTCTCGCTCACCGATTTTAGCTTAGGCGCAGACAATCCGGTCAATTTTAAAATTAATAAAGATGGAAATTTAGAGATTTTAGACCGTTAATCTTTTTATAAAAAAAAGTGAAAGCAAGCGGAATTCTAAATTATAAATCTGAATGAAATCTGATTAATTAACTAATAATCTGGTTGTTATTCGTTAAGATGTTTGCAATTTACAAACAATGGATACGATAAATATCGGTTCGTTAAAAAAATAAACTGCGGATTTTAAATTTATTTTTTTTCAAAAAAAGAACCCTTTTTTTTATAGTAATCAGCATTCAAAAAAAATAAATTTGGAAAATTTGGAGAATCTGAAAATCTGTAAGTTACAATTTTTTTTTATTCGTAAACAAACTTTTTACACCCAACACATTATCCATTTACGAACAAGAGTATTTAACAATTCGTTAAATTTTATTTTTTTTTATAATTTTTTAAAAAAATAAATTATCTTTGCCTTGTCAATTATGTTTTTCAAATAAAAGATAACGCATTGAATAAGAGAAATCTAAATAAAGCATCTTCGTTGCAATAACTAAGATAAAGTCAATAAAAACAAGTTAAAAAAAATTTTATGGTAGTGTAAATGAAAAATACATATTTTAATTTGATAGAGCAGAGTTATTACTTTCCGCAGGAAGGTTTTGACCTAAGAGATAAGTACTTAACCTTTCACGGAGTTTCGTTAAAATATTTAATCGAAAAACATGGAACACCCTTTAGGTTCATTTATCTTCCCAAAATAACCGACCAAATAAAAAAAGCACGTAATTTATTTAATCGCGCTATCAAAAACAATAATTACAATGGAAGTTACCACTTTTGTTATTGCACAAAATGTAATCACTTCTATCATGTGGTTTCGGAGGCTTTAAAACAGGAAGTAAACCTCGAAACCTCATCGGCTTTCGACATCGATTTGATTTTGAGCCTTTACAAAGACAAAAAAATTGACAAACAACGAATTATAGTTCACAACGGCTATAAAACAGATGAATATTTAGAAAAAATTATTTATCTTCAAGAAAAAGGCTTTGTTAATTCCATTATCATCTTTGACAGTGTAAACGAAATTACTCGACTTCAAAAGCTCAATCCCAAAAACAAAGTAAAAATAGGCTTAAGAATGGCTGTAAACGAAGAAGCTCAATCGGCTTATTACACCTCGCGTTTGGGAATAAGACATACCGAAATGCTCGATTTTTTCAACAAAAACATCAAAGACAATCCCGGATTTGAGCTAAAAATGCTTCATTTCTTTGTCGATTCGGGCATTAAAGACACGCTTTACTATTGGGGTGAATTTCAAAAAGCCTTAAAACTTTACATTGACCTTAAAAAAGAATGCGACACTTTAAATTCATTTAATCTCGGAGGTGGATTTCCTATCCGAAACCATTTGGGTTTTGAATACAACTACGAATACATGATTAACGAAATCATTTCCAGCATCAAAGACGCTTGCACCAAAGACAACGTGAAAGACCCCGATATTTATACCGAATTTGGAAAATACACCGTTGGCGAATCGGGTGCAATCATATTTAAAGTGCTGGAACAGAAGCAACAAAACGACACCGAAACTTGGTACATTATCAACAACAGTTTGATGAATACCATTCCCGATGCGTGGAGTATTCACGAAAAATTCATTCTTTTGCCCATCAATAAATGGGAAAATGAATATCAGCGCGTAAACATTGGCGGCATCAGTTGCGACCATTCCGACTATTACAATTCGGAAGACTTAAATCAGGAAGTACTTCTTCCAAAATACGACGAAGACGACGAAGAACCGCTCTATTTGGGTTTTTTCCATACCGGTGCCTACCAAGACGCCATTAGCGGATACGGCGGCATCAAACACTGCCTGATTCCTTCGCCAAAGCACGTCATCATTGACAGAGACGAAAAAGGCAATTTCATTGATTACGTTTACCGCGAAGAACAATCGGCACAACAAATGTTTCGTATTTTGGGCTACGACAAGCTGTAAATAAATGATTAATAATCAATTGAGTGGATTATTCAATTGATTATTAATTTTGCTTAAAAAACAATGAGAATAAAGCAAAACTTCAAGCAATACCAAGCGTACAACAAACAGACACACAACCACATATACTTCAATCACGAGACTGGAGGCTACATTGTTGTAAACAAAAGGCACGGACATATTGAGGTACAGCAAAACTTAATTATTGCCAAAATACTTGCCGATTTGGGCGAAAAAATAGAACTTTTGGAAGACATTCCAACTATAAAAAGCCCTGATGCCAAGCGCAATAGCGATTTTTGGGAATTTAAAACCATTAGTAAAGCAAAAAATGTGAGCCGAGCAATAGAAACTGCTATCCGAAATGCAAAAAAACAAGCCCAAAATGTCTTGCTTTTTGTAAATCAAAAACACAAAGCCAATGATATTAGATATGGATTATTTTTAGCAGATAAAAACAATAAGTTAGGAAACATAAAGCGTGTAGATGTTTTATTTGAGAATGGTTTTTTAGAGAAGATTAGCCGAAATGATATAAAAAATATGAAACTGGGACAAAAATTTAAAGGAAGATAGACAACAAGTGTCCAGAGCTTCCTTTATATTGCTGCCATCCGCAGACGACGAAATAATATTAATTATAGAATAAAAAATATTTTTTACTTTTGCAAAGATATACATTTATTTTTAATTTTTAATAATTTCAAATAATTTTTTTTGAAAAAAAATAAAAAACATACAATTATGAGAGTTTACGCAGGAGTTGAAGAACAATACGGGCAGTATGAAAATGCTGCAATCCTTTTACAATCAATTCCTTACGATGGCACAAGCACGTGGGGAAAAGGTGCTGACAATGGCTTCGAGGCTTTTCTGGAAGCCAGCGAAAACATGGAAATTTACGACATTGAAACCGACTCGGAGGTTTTCACACAAGGCGTTCACATTTTGCCCGCCATTACCGAAAACCAATCGCCCGAAACCATGTTTGAAGCCGTTTATACAAAAACCAAAGAACTTTTGGAAACCGGAAAATTTCTTACTTTTTTCGGAGGCGAACACTCCGTAAGCATTGGCGTAATCAAGGCTTTTAACGAAAAACACAAAAATTTGACCGTTTTGCAATTCGATGCCCATGCCGACCTTCGCAAAGAATATCACAATTCGGCTTACAACCACGCTTGCGCCCTGCATTATGCCAGTCAAAATACCAACTTAATTCAAGTAGGCATACGCAGCATGGACACTTGCGAAAAACAATATCTGAATACTTCCAAATGCTTTTTTGCTCACAACTTGCGAAAAAACGAAATTTGGGAAGAAGAGGCATTGAGCTTAATAACTGATAATGTTTACATTACAATCGATTTAGATGTATTTGACCCGTCCATAATGCCCGCCACCGGCACGCCCGAACCCGGAGGTTTGGATTGGTACACCATGCTCGAATTTTTACGCAAAGTATTTGAGCAAAAGAACGTTGTGGGCTTCGACATTGTAGAACTCGCACCAATGAAAGACAACAAAGCTCCTACTTTTTTAGTAGCCAAACTTTACTACAAAATGCTTTCGTATAAATTTTGTTTGTAGAAAAATATTAAAAAACCTTTAAAATTTTCAATGTTTTAAAGGTTTTATTATCTTTGTTTTTTCATTTCTTAAAAAAAACTTGCAATGATTGAAGAAATACAGAATAATAAAATATTACAATTCGGATATTTTTTTTCAGAAAAGAATAATATTTTATCTGAAATAGAAGAATTATCTTCCGAAAAACAACAAATTCAATCTTTGCAACAAAAAGTTTTTTATCAAAACAACACCGAAATTCGTTTTTCATCTGAAATAGAACTCCGAATTTATAACGATAATGGTTTCATAATCAAATTATTAGAAGACAATGACAATATTTTAATTCGTTTGCTTTCATTGCGTAGCCAAATTGAAAACATTATCAAAACCAACGAATTTCGATTTGTTCCACTCGATTTAAACAAAGAAAATGAAAAAACATGCACTCGCTTTTTTTATTATGAAAACCAATTCATTGATTTTGAGAAACTTATTGAAGACAAATCTTTAGAAAAAAATATTCACACAACGCAGAGTGGAACGGAAATTCCGGTTGAAAATTTACTAAAATTCATAGGTGCCGAAAATGAAAAACCCGATGTGAAATGGAATGGTAGCCAATACGTTACACAAATAGAAATTGAAAATTTTAAAATTTTCAACCGTTTAACGGTCGATTTGTCTAACCAAATAAATATTTTAATTGGACGAAACGGACTTGGAAAAACCTCTCTCCTTCAAGCGCTTACACTCGGACTTCTGCCTTCGAGCAATGTGGACAAATCCAATGAGTTTGAAAAATACATCAGTTTCAATTTCGGAAAATCGGAAATCACACTTCGTTGGCAACAAGAATACCGGAAAATTTATATTTTCAAAAACGAATTACGTCATACTAATTTTGTAGATAGTCCTCAAAAACTGATACTTTCTTATGGTGTAAACCTAAATACGGACGAAAAACTGTCTCATTCAGAAATCATTGAACAAATATTGGAAGGGAACGCTCTCCCCTACTCTACCAAATCGATTTTTAAAGATTTTTCTACCGATTTTTACGACCCAATTATTCTATTAGAACGCCTGTTTTTAGAAAAAAAAGGCAAACAAAATAAATTCATCGATAGCATTATCAATCTGATAAAGAACTATTTGAATGAATATTTGGATTTATTTTCGATGCCCGAAAAAATAAAATTGGAAAGCCATTATGCCGATTTTTATTTTACCGATTTGAACAAAAACAAACTGAAAACTCAAAACCTAAGCGAAGGTTACAAAGATTTTGTACTGCAAATTACTGATATTGTAGTGCGCATAATTGCTGCCAGAAATGCCATTTTTGATGCTATAAATGTAAATTTTACCGAAAAAATGCTCAAACAAGTCAAAGGAATCATCATTATTGACGAATTTGACCGCCATCTTCACCCCGAATTGCAACGAAAATTGCTTCACAAATTAAAAGTGGATTTTCAAAACATACAATTTGTGCTTAGTACGCACAATATTTTTTCGTTGCAATCTGCCGAAGGAAATACCGCTTTAATTATTCAATCAGAAGAGGGAAAATTAAAAATTGAAACCAAAGATATTACAAAAGGTTTGAGTTTAGAAAGCATTTATAATTCTTATTTTGAAGGAAATAGCCATTTCTTTGGTTACGAAACCGAACTTTTGTTGAAAACTTTTAAAGAATACATAGACAAGCAACGCAAAGAAGAATTGACAAATAAAGAAGCAAAAGAATTTAAAAATATTACTAAAAAATTATTAGAATACAGTTACGAAATACAAGGAATTGTAACTCGCGAAATAAGACAATTTGAAAGACTAACCGAAAAAACGATTAAGTTATGAACAAAATAAATAGAGCGAACGTAAAAAAACCGGAATGTCTTGAAAATAAAGCCAATGAATGGACTAAAGAATACATTGACAAGCGCAAAAAAAATCCTTCGTTTTGGAATTGGCATCAATACAAGAACGAAAAAGTAACAAGCATTTTAGCTGAAAACTTATCGCAATTGACAAAATTTCACTGTTCGTATTGTGGTGTTTTTCCGTTGAAACAAAACATTGGAGGCAGAAGCATAGACCATTTCAAACCCAAATCGAAATTTCCCGAATTGGCATACGAATGGACAAACTTGTTTATCTCTTGCCCCGATTGCCAAAGAAACAAAGGTGCTTCATTTCCTTATTATCAATTAGTTAAACCAGACGAAGAGGCTTATGAATTTGATTATTGGTTTGAAATAGATTGGATAATTAACAAAAACTTTGTTGTTCCGAACAAATCGAGAACACAAAAAGAGCAAGAAATTGCTCAAGAAACAATCGACTGGCTCGGACTAAACAACGGCGACAGACCCAAAGAACGTTTGAGAGAATTAGAAAAATACAAAAGTAGTTCGGTAAAAGACATCTGGCAATGGTCGTATCCGTTTTTTTTGGAGCGGGGGAAAAATTAAATTTGCAACCCATTCGTTCCTCAACACAAAAAAAATAACAAGGTAAAATAAAACTCAATATACAATGGCTAAATTGACAAAAGAACAGGAATTAGATAAAATATTAGAATTGCCGGAAACGGAAGAAAAATACAATCTTCTAAAATCGTATATTGAGAAATATAATGATTTTAAAGCTTATGCAAATTTAGCTTATACTTCTAAAAGTATTGAAAAATATGATGAGGCTCGGAAATATTATGAAAAAGCTATAAAATTAAATCCTAATAATGAATGTGCATATACTAATTTAGCTTCTCTTTTGAAAAATGATTATTTCAAAGAGTACGATTTGTCAAAAAAATATTTTGAAAAAGCTATTGAATTAAATCCAAATTATACAAATGCTTATTTTAATTTCGCAAATCTGTTAAAAAGTGATTATTTTAAAGAATATGATTTAGCAAGAAAATATTATGAAAAAGCAATCGAAATTGCCCCTAAACAATTTGATGTTTATATTAATTTAGGCGTTCTTTTACAAAATGATTATTTTAAAGAATATAATTTAGCTCGCAAATGTTATGAAAAGGCAATAAAATTAGACATAAATTTAGATTTCTCTTATTACAATATAGGACTTCTTTTATCAAATGATTATTTTAAAGAATACGATTTTGCGAGAAAATATTATGAAAAGGCAATTGAAGTAAATCCTAATTATTTTCAAGCTTACCACAATTTAGCCGTATTGTATTATTATCATCTTGAAAACAAAGAAAAATCAGATTATTACTTTGCAAAAGCTATTGAATTAAATAAAGAAAGTTTGATTTCAAGAAAAGCTCTTGCACAAACAATAAAAGAAACGCCTTTTGTAACGGAAATAGATATAAAAGAATTAAGGCATTTAAAGAATTTAAATATTAAAATAAATAAGGAAAAAGCCACACATTTGTTGCTTACAGGCTCAAATGGAAGTGGCAAAACAACCATTTTGCACGAATGTAAGAATTTTTTGGAAAGACTTCTCGATACGCCTATCAATGAGTTGTTTACATTCAAAAATAAAAAAGAACTTTTTGAACCCGATACGTACAAATTACGTTTAAAAATAAATACCGACCAATTAACCGATATGCGTCTTGCTTACGAAAGCGGCGTTTATGTGGTAAAGTATTTGGGCGCAAATACTGGCGAAGATGGCGACAGAAGTTTAAATCCCATGCCGCAAGATTCGGTTGTGAAAGTGGAATTGCCTTTTGTAAATAAAATCAAGGAAAATTTAGCCGACAAAATGGTGGCGTATTTGGTGGATTTAGATTACACTCGTTTGCGTTATCACAGCGAAAACGACCAAGAAAACCACGACAAAATAAAGGCTTGGTTCGATAATTTTCTTAAAATATTGCAGTCGTTCGATGAGCATATTGTCGATATGAAATATTCGCGCCAAGAAAACAAAAACAGTTTTATTTTGAAAGTGAAAATGCCACCCAACGGCGAAATAGTTGATGTAAATTTCCACCAATTGCCCGATGGTTACAAAGCGGTTTTCAAAATTGTGTTTGAACTTATTTTGCAAATGCAAAGCAAAGTAGAAACCACTTACAATATTCCGGGTATTGTGTTTATCGACGAGCCGGAACTCTTTTTGCATATCAAAATGCAGAAAAAAGTAATGCCGGCACTTACCAGCTTATTCCCTAACATTCAATTCATTGTAGCCACGCACTCGCCATTTGTGTTGAGTTCGATTTCCAATGCGGTGATTTTTGATTTGGAAAAGAAAACGCGATTTGAAGATGCAAGTTTACTTTCATATTGGGGTTTAGCAGAAAGTTATTTTGATGTAAATCAATATTCTAATAAAGCAATAGAATTAATTGAAGAATACGAAAATTTAGTAAATGAAAAATTAGAAAAAAAAGAATTGCCAGCAGTTAAATTTAAGCGAATGATGCAATTGCGTACACAATTTGAAAATTTACCTTCTTATTTTTCAAAAGAATTATCTATTAAATTTAATCAAATAGAATTAAAACGTATAGAGCAAGAAAATGATTAATATTCAAAGAGATGTAACCAATCCGCCTCTTTGTTTAGAAACAGAAAAAAAAAGAGAATTAAGCGGAAAAATAAAAGACGGAAATTACAGATGCGATAAAGTAATTGAAAGAATAAAAACAGATTTTTTCAATAAATGTTATATTTGTGAAAATTGTAAACCTACAAGCATAAATGTAGAACATTTTAGACCACACAAAAGCAAAAATATTGATTTAAAGTTTAGCTACTCAAACTTATTTTTTGCGTGCGCACATTGTAATAATTGCAAAAGTGATGATTTTGAAAATATATTAGACTGCACAAACACAAACGAAGATGTTGAAAATTGGATTGATTATAGAATAGAACCAATGGAAGGAGTAAAAGCTGAATTTTCAATTTCTGAAACAAACAAAAATGCGAGTTGGGACAAAGCCAGAATTGAAGAAACTATTAAACTTTTAGATAGAGTTTTCAATGGTGAACACACGAATATAAAGGAAATTGAGTCAGAAAATCTACGTTCGCTTTTAATAGAAGATGTATCTATTTTTTATCAAATAATTCGGAAATTTTCTAAAAATCAATACCATTCGGCAGAACAAAAAGAACATGTTGATTTTATAAAGTCCGAAATTAGAAAAGACAGCAATTTTACTGCGTTCAAACGGTCAATAATCAAACGA
Organism: Paludibacter propionicigenes; assembly: GCA_020721325.1. Lineage (GTDB taxonomy): Bacteria > Bacteroidota > Bacteroidia > Bacteroidales > JAIFNL01 > JAIFNL01. The sequence goes on along the minus strand of DYNA01000022.1, from coordinate 13,595 downwards.
AGTCCAAAATTAAAGCAGGAATTTGAAAAATATTTCGATTAACAAAAATAAAAAATAGGTATTTTACAACCAAATAAAAATATAAAAAAATAAAATGACAAACAAAGGACCAATAAGCCAATTTATGCTTGAACATTACAAGCATTTCAATGCGGCAAGCCTTGTAGATGCTGCCAAAGGTTACGAAACGCAGCTCGAAATGGGCAACAAAATGCTGGTAACGCTTGCCGGTGCCATGAGTACCGCCGAACTGGGCAAGTCGTTTGCCGAAATCATTCGCCACGACAAAGTGCAAATCATTTCGTGCACAGGCGCAAACCTCGAAGAGGATTTGATGAACCTCGTTGCACACACACATTATAAGCGTGTGCCGCATTATCGCGACCTTTCGCCACAAGAAGAGTGGGATTTGCTCGAAAAAGGTCTGAACCGCGTTACCGACACGTGCATACCCGAAGAAGAGGCTTTCCGCCGTTTGCAAAAGCACATTTTTAAAATCTGGAAAGATGCCGAAGACAAAGGCGAACGCTATTTTCCACACGAATTTATGTTCAAACTATTGCTTTCGGGCGTTTTGGAGCAACATTACGAAATTGACCCCAAAAACAGTTGGATGTTGGCTGCCGCTCAAAAGAATTTGCCAATGGTAGTGCCGGGTTGGGAAGATTCAACTATGGGCAATATCTTCGCTTCGTATGTAATCAAAGGGCAGTTGAAGGCATCGACCATGAAATCGGGCATTGAGTACATGGCTTGGCTCGCCGATTGGTACACAGCCAATTCAAAGGAAAAAGGCATTGGATTTTTCCAAATCGGTGGCGGCATTGCGGGCGATTTTCCTATTTGCGTAGTTCCAATGTTATATCAAGATATGGAAAGAACCGACACGCCTTTCTGGAGTTACTTCTGCCAAATATCCGATTCTACAACCAGTTACGGTTCTTATTCGGGTGCAGTTCCCAACGAAAAAATTACTTGGGGAAAACTCGATATAAATACCCCAAAATTTATTGTCGAATCTGACGCCACAATTGTAGCACCACTTATATTTGCGTATCTTTTGGGTTGGTAATTTTCATTATTTTTTTTTTTTGAAAGAAAACAATGATTTTTAAAACATTTTATTCAAAACATGTAAAAATGTTTAATTGCAACAATTAGAAAATCAATGTGTTTCAAAAAGCTCTGAATAATTAATTTAAAAAAAAATAATTTACATTAGACTTGTTTGCTTGTTGATAATCATTGAATATCAATAAACAACAAGTCTTTTTTCTTCAAAAAATAGTTAACCTTCAAAACTTTTTTACAATATTTTTTATTTATTTTTACAAAATAATAAGAATTGCATTAATTTTGTACCTATTTAAAAATATTTTTATAAAAATAAAAAAAATATTCTAATTTTACGCAAACCGTTTGATAAGTATCAGGACAAATGTAATTGTATATTTTAATTGTATATTTCAATTTTATAATTGACTGTAAATCAGTCAGAAATTATCCAATTGTCATATTATTTATCAACGTTTTTTTTTAGTTTTGTCAAAGTTTCAGAACTATTTTTTTAATAAAATGCTTATAAATCAATTCTAAATAGCCATGAATTTAAAAAAATTTGCATTACTTTCATTATTTGCTTTACTTATAGCAAATGCAATTTCACAAACCGTTCCTTACGGCATCAATTATCAAGCCGTAGCGCGAAATAGCGAAGGGTATCCGATTTCAAACAGCGAAATTGTTTTAGAAATATCTATCTTAAAAGGTGTTACAAACCAAATTGTATGGCAAGAAACACACATTGGCACAACCGACAAATTTGGACTGCTCAATATCATTCTGGGTAATGGCGAAAGTACTTTTGTAGGCACATCGCCCGATTTTAAAAGCATTGATTGGGGAAACGATAAATATTTCGTAAAAGTAAGAGCCGATTTTGGAGACGAAGATTTTGTAAACGGAATGGTCGATTTGGGTACAACTCAATTGCAATCCGTTCCTTATGCCATACTTTCCGCAAGGGCTTTAGAAGCACCGCTACCAAAGCTTTCCGATGTAATAGGTGCCAATGAAAGCAACTTAAACCTACACGATGGAATAGCTTGGAACGGCTCACAATGGCAAGCCGGAAGTTTTTTCCTTTTGCGCAACGGAACTGCCGATTTAACAGGCGACTGGACAATTGCCAACAACAGCATTACTTTAAACAACGGAACTTTAACCGCCAAAAACCTGAAAACTAAAATCGGCGCAAGCATTAGCGAATTTTCAACAGACGATATGCTCGGCAATACAACCTCTTCCGACAATACTGTTTCTACTCAAAAAGCGGTAAAAACCTATGTCGATTTGTCGAAAAGTAACATCATTACTTACGTAGATAATAAATTTGCAAACACTTGGATAGCCGAAGGCAGCAATTTATACAATTTAACACGAAAAATAGGAATTGGAATAAGTACGCCCGCCGATAAATTTCATGCCGCCATAGGCACTGGCGGTTTTTTAGTAACCGGAACATACAGTTACAGCGAAGCACTTAATACACAAACAGGTAGCACCATGATGTATTTTCCTTCGCGGGCTGCTTTTAGAGCCGGATATGCCGATGCTTCTCAGTGGTCGAATGCTAAAATAGGCGAGTATTCGGCTGCTTTTGGTAGAAATACGGAGGCTACCGGAGGTTATTCTTTCGCTTTTGGTTTAAGCAATGTCGCTTCCGGCACACAATCTCTTGCAGGTGGCGTAAACAATACCGCTTCGCAACCTACATCGGTGGTTTTTGGACAAAACAACAAAGCCGAAGGGCGAAGTTCGTTTGTTATGGGCGAAAATTTAATTGCCGATACCTATCTTCAAGTCGTTTTTGGGCGTTACAACCAAAAGAAAGCGTTTCCGGGTCCTGACCCTATAAACTTTCAAACCAACGATTTACTCTTTGTAATTGGCTACGGAACAGACGATTTTTCTCGACGCAATGCCTTTACGGTTATGAAAAATGGAAACATTGGCATTAAAACCAATGCCGACAATCCGCCAACGGCTACTTTTGAAGTAAATGGTTCTCAAGCTTCTACGGTTCATTCTTTGAGTTCAAATACAACTTTAGACGATACGTATAATACGGTTTTGGTAAATGCTTCTGCCGGTGTGGTTTCTATCACCCTACCCGACCCTACTGCTTGCGATGGCAGAGAATACACCATTAAAAAAATTGATGCTACAGCCAATTTAGTAATGGTAAATGGCGGAACTTTTAAAATTGATGCAATTGCCATTCAAAATATTTCTGCGCAATGGGGTTTTATCAAAATAATCAGCGATGGTTTGCAATGGTACATCATAGCTAAAAATTAACTTCAATGGTTAAACGGTTCTATTGTTTTAACGTTTTATTTTTCAATGAATTAAATATTTTTTTCAAAAAAAAAAAAAGAAAAACCCACTGAACAATAAAAACTAAAAAAACTTAGAACAACAAAAAGAGAAAAATATGAAAAAAATAGCATTATTTTTAGTTTTAAGTTTATCGATTGGTTTATCGGTTTTGGCACAAAATAAACTGACAAAAACCAACAAAGACCCAGCATTTCGTTTTGATGAGAAAGACCTCGATAAGTATAAAACGGATATTGTCGAATATTTTTCTGATAATCAAGACCCCAAAACAATCCAAGCAGTTCAAGATTTTGCAACTGCTTACGATTCTTATACAAATGATAAACTTCAGATAGTTAAAACTTCCAACATTTACCTGAAAAAACATGCATTAGAATCGACACATTTTATAAATTATACTAAAATAGTTATTTTGATGCATCAAAACGGAAGAGACCCCGCCAATTACACTATTTTGGAGAGCATGATAGAAAATATTTTGGTAAAACAAAAAAAAGGAACCAAAACCGTAGATGATTACATTGTTCCATTGATTCTTTTGCACGAAAAAGGCTTAATGTATAGTAATCAAGGAGCTATCAACTGGAAAACTTCTACAAAAGACTTTAAATTGGATTACAATAAAGAATTGATAGTAGAATATTCTACCACCGATTTAATTTGCAACGATTACAACGACTCGATGATGATACAAAATACATCGGGCAAATTTATCATAGACAAAGACAAATGGGAAGGCAATTCGGGAAAAGTAACTTGGTTAAAAACCGGTTTGCCCGAAAATGAAACGTTTGTAGAATTTGGAAAATACACCATTGACCTCAAAAAAAAAGAATACAAAATACCCGAAGCCAATTTTACCCATACAAAATATTTTCAAACGCCTTTAAAAGGTCGTTTTCACGATAAATTGCAAAATGTAAAAGACAGTTCAAATAGAAACTACCCTCAATTTGTTTCCAATACAAGTGTAGAAATTAAAGAAGTTTTGGAGGGCGTTGATTACAAAGGTCCGTTTACTATGCAGGGCGCACGGTTTTTGGGTTCAAATGAAAATAATGACATAGCCACCATACAAGTAAAAAAAGACAACGAAGTAAAAGTTTTTGCCAATTCGCGCAATTTTATTTTTAGTGCCACACAAATACGCGGCGAACAAACTTCAATAAAAATTCCTATAGACGACGGCGAAATTAGACATCCAAGTGTTATTTTTTATTATAAACTTGAAAATAAAGATAACAATTTACCAAAACGAAAAATAGAAATGATAAGAAGTGGCAATGGTTTGGGAAAAAGTGCTTTTTACAATACCTATCATCGTTTGGAAATGGATTTCGAACAAATTACTTGGTATTTAGATTCGACCAACATTGATTTTAACAATATAACCGGTACTATTAGTGCCTCCGGTAGATTTAATTCGCTCGATTTTTTTAATTTAGAATTATACAACAAATTGCAACGTGCCGATAAACAGCATCCTTTGGTTGCCGTAAAAAAATATTCCGAAGCTTTGGGAGGAACACGTAAAATAGATGTTAATGGATTAAGCCAGTACATGCGTTATCCTTCAAATGAGGTAACTCAAATGCTATTAAATTTAGCTCAACATGATTTTATATCATTTGATTTAGTTACCGGACAAGGTGAAATTCAGGATAGGCTTTACGATTACTTAAAGTATAGAGCCAACAAAAAAGATTATGATACGTTAATTTTTGATTCAAAATTAGATACCCTTGCTCTTACAAAATTAAATAAAGATTCTCCTTTAGTAAATTTGGCATCTCTTGATTTGAATAATTTGGATTTAACCATTTCAAATATTGAAGAAATTTCTATTAGCTCCGTACACAATGTAGTTTGCATACCTCCAAATGGAAAAATAACCATGAAAAAAAATAGAGATTTTGTTTTTGATGGAGAATTGAGAACTGAATTTATTGAATTTGTGGGTACTCAATTTGCTTTTAAATACGATGAATTTAAGTTTGATATGGATAGCATCGGGTTTTTAAGAATATTAATTAAGGGTGAACCTGTAATAATTAAAGGTGAAAGTATGGATAAACAATTTTATATCCCTTACGAGCCCAAAGCACCAGAAGGAAGGGGTGCCGGTATTTTAAAAAGATTGGTTTTTACAGCCGACAATACAGACGATACAACTTATGTAGTACGTAAAAATATTAAAGGAGAATCTATAGACACTGTTATACAATTTAAAAAGGATCTATTTAAAAAAGAAGTAGTTCAATCGCGTATCGAAAACATTACAGGCTATTTACTAATTGACCACCCTTCAAATAAATCGGGAGATTCTTCTTTTGTAAAATATGCTCAATATCCTCATTTTTTCTGCACCGATAGTTCTACTGTTTATTATGACAAATATTATAATGAAGAAGACCAACCACGTTCTATTTTGGGTGAAAAATACACACGCGATAAGTTTTATTTTAAGTTAGACACTTTTAACATAGACAGTTTAGGTTCTTTTACATCAAAAAGTTGGAGAACTTACGGATTGTTCCATTCGGGTATTTTCCCCGACTTTAACGAATTTCTTACCATTCAAGAAGACACAGTTAAAACCGATTACGGCGATGTAAAGAAAATTTATTCCTTAGGTTTTGTAAAAGACTCCGTTGAAACCTATCCCGTATATGAAGGAATGGGAAGTGTTCAGGGAACGGTAGCCAATAGTTTGAAATTGAGTAACAAAGGTTTGCATGGAGCGGGTTCGCTCAATTACATCACCACCACTATTCAATCCAACGACTTTGTCTATTTCCCCGATTATATGCTCACCGATGCCACCATTTCGGAAGTAGAGGAGCGCGGTACCGGAACTCAATACGCACAAGTTTTTGGCAAAAACAACTTTGTAGAATGGCTTCCGGCACAAGATTCCCTTGTTATATCGGGTGCCATGCCTTTTGACAGTATAGCAAACGAACGTTGGGAAGTAGTTAGAAATGATATAAAAACCAATCTAACTCGCAATCCGTTTGAAATGTACAATGGCGAGGCTGCCTTAACCGGACAAACCGTTATCACACCCAATGCCCACAAAGGTTCGGGATTGATGGAATTTTCAAACTCCGAATTAACATCAAAAGAATTTATTTTCCAAATGGCCGAATACCAATCGCCCAGAGCCGATTTCTTAATCAAAGCTCTTGGATTCTCCACTCCGGCTTTTACTGCTCAAAATGTGAAAGCCGATATAAGTTATTCCGAAAATAAAGGAGTTTTTGAAGCTCTCGATGGAAAACGCTCTAAAGCCGTTTTTCCGGTAAACCAATTTATGACTTACATGGATATGTTTATTTGGGATATTGAACGTAATGAAATTGAAGTAGGTGAAAAAACCGATGACAATTCAAAAAGGTTGGGTTCGGAATACATTTCCATTCACCCACAGCAAGATAGCTTGCGGTTCATATCTTACTCTTCGGGTTATAGTTTAGAAGATTTTATCTTAAAATGTTACGAAGTAGACTCCATAGATGTAGCCAATGGACTGATATTGCCCGATACCACCATTATTATCAAAGCCAATGCCGAAATAGAACCGCTCACAAATGCTATAATTATAGCCGACAAAACTCACAGGTATCACAACATTACCGATATGATTATAACCATTAAAGGACGCAATGAAATAAAAGGTTTGGGCAAATACGACTACTATTTTTACCGCAAGGGAGCAGACGGAATTGATACAACCCATTTTGAAATACGATTTACCGATGTCAGTTCCACAAGAACAGACCCGATTATAAGAGCCTACACATCGGACAAGGATTCAATAACCAATTTTGACCTCAACGAGCATTTCATTAAGTACAACGGCAAAATAAAACTTTACACCGACCAAAAACATTTAGTATTTAGCGGTTCGGTAGAAATAAATAATACCTGTGCCGAAATTATTCCCCAACGAATACCTTTTGAGGGAAACATCAATCCCGATACGGTTGTCATTGAACTTCCTGCCGAAATGGTAGATGCCAACAAACAAAAAATTGTAGCCGGTTTTTACTCCTCAGGCGATAGCATTTACAATGCCTTCTTTACCAAAAGAATGGCAAACTCAGATGTTGCCTTTTTGAACGATTCGGTAAACAATGTACTTTATTACGACGACGTAAACAAAGATTACGTAATAACAAGTAAATTGAAATATCTAAACCCCGATACATTGGGCAGTGTAGTAGCATTAAATAAGTTCTGCATTTTTAAATCAGACGGACATTTTGATTTAGGATTGGAAGTGGGACAAATTCAACTCGAAAACATTGGTAAAGCCCGTAAAAATTTAACTACAAAAGACCTTACCATTGAAAATTTTATGGTAGTGGATTTGTTTTTCAACGACAAAGCTATTGACGCCATGGCGGAACTGATTCAAAAAGACGGTATGCTAAATGCCGCACAAGATGACGGTCTCTACGCTTACGGTTTGAAACATTTATTAGGAATTGAAAAATCGGCTAAATTGGTGGAAGAAATTACGAACTACGGACAATTACGTAAAGTTCCGGCAGAATTAGAAAAAACCTTTGTCTTTTCCAATGTAAAACTAAAATGGAACAAACAAACAAACTCCTACATTTCCGATGGCGATTTGAATATAGCCAATATTAAAGGCAAACAAATAAACAAAGCCGTATCGGGTTACATAGAAATAATCAGAAAAAAAGCCGGAGATGAAATTCATATTTACTTTGACTTGGGTGTCGATTGGTTTTATTTCAATACATTAGACCATGTTGTTTACGGCTTAAGTACGTTAAAAGATTTTCAAGATGCTGTGAAATCGGTTAAACCAAACGATGCTGTACGCAAAGTTGCCGGAGTAAAAGACATCAGCTACACGGTTGGTTCTGACGATTTACGTAAAAAATTTCTACTTAGAGTTACCGGCAAAGCTCCGGCAGAAGAGGAAGGAGAACCCGTAAACAACAACACTCCAACCGATGAAGACAACAAGGCTGAAGAAGACGAAGGCTATGAAGGACAATAAATTGGGTTTTGGGAATTGGGTTTTGGATTATTAAAACCGGTCTGTTTATTTTGGTAAAAAAAAAATAAAATATACTAAAAACGGAATAAATTTTTAATATTTATTACTACATAACTACAACTTTTCCAAAGTTTTAGAACTTTGGAAAAGTTAAATAACAAACCATTTGCAGTATAAATCCCTCTATTTTTCAAAAAAAGAAAAAGATTTGAGTTTGTTTCTATTAGACTTTGGACAAATTTGCACCTTCGGTGCAAAATATAGATAGAATATAAATTACACAATCAAAATGTTACACACCTTCGGTGTGCTATATTGTTGCTATTCATTGTTTTCTATCGTTGTTTCATTCCTGCGGAATGATTTTGTCCAAAGTCCAATTTTTACATTCGTTCAAAAAAATAACGAACCATTGTTATTTAAAATTCATAAAACATGCGAGAAAAGTAAAATTCATTTTCCCTGCAAAATAAACAGACCCGTTCAAAACAATTCAACCATTTAACCATAAAATTGAATGAATTTTTCGGAAAAGCTAATCAATTGGTATCAAAGCAATAAACGCGATTTAGAATGGCGAAAAACCAAAGACCCATACAAAATATGGCTTTCGGAAATCATCATGCAACAAACGCGCATAGAACAAGGCACGGCGTATTATCTCAAATTTATTCACACCTACCCCACCGTTGAAGACCTTGCCCAAGCCACAGAAGAAAATATTTTGAAACTCTGGCAAGGCTTAGGCTACTATTCGCGGGCGCGAAACCTTCACCAAACGGCTAAAAACATAGTAACTCAATACCAAAGTCAGTTTCCAAATGATTACAACAAACTATTAAAACTCAAAGGAATAGGCGAATATACGGCGGCAGCCATCGCTTCCTTTGCCTTCGACTTGCCTTATGTGAGCATAGACGGAAATGTACAACGATTTTTGAGCCGAATGTTTGGCTTACACGCCCCAATAAATACCTCAGAAGGCAAAAAAGAAATCCAACTCATTGCCGACAAACTCTTGCCAAAAAACCACGCCGCTACATTCAATCAAGCTCTAATGGATTTTGGTTCAATACTTTGCAAAGCCCAATCGCCTTTGTGCAAACAATGCCCTTTTGCACAAAACTGTTATGCTTTGGCAAACGAAAAAGTCAATCTTTTGCCCATAAAAAAGAAAGCGGCACCCAAACAAGACCGTTTTATGTATTATTTTTTATTTTTTTACAAAAAAGAGAACAAAACACATCTTTTCATCAACCTACGAAACGAAAAAGATATTTGGCATAAATTATACGATTTCCCTTTAATAGAAAATGACAAAGAATTGACAATGAACCAAATAAATAACCAACTTTCATTACTTTTGCAAACCACTTTAGAAATATCTCCTTTGCCTTTCGGCAAAAAATACAAACACATTCTTTCGCACAGAATACTCAATGTACAATTTTTTTCAATGCAAATACATAATTACACCGAAAATTTTGAAAAAATACTTTCGCAAAAATATAAATCCATTGCTTTTGAACAATTACAACAATTTCCTTATCCGCAGTTGATTATTAATTTTTTTGCAGATTACTTAAATTCCAATTTTCGTGTATAAAACAAAAAAAATACCTAAAATCCAAAAATTTTATTGCTAACTAACTGATATTCAAAATATAAATTCTTTACAAAATGCCTTCAAAACCAAGAAACTCAAAATCTCACGCAAAAACACAAAGTGTCTTTTCCTAAAATAATTTGATGAATTTAACTTAATTGAACTTTTTAAAATAGAAGTCTGTTTTCTTTTCACTGCAAAGATAAAAACTTCTTTTTTACAAAATTTTAATGGTATTTTTTTTGATTTTATTTTATTTTGAAAATTGTTTTTTATATTTGCGTTTGCAATTTTTTTTCCGATTTTATTAAAACTCACAGTGCTTTCGACAAAGAAACTTCTTTTTTTTAAAATGAAAAATTATTTTTTTTATTTGAATATTTTTTTTTGCAATAACAGAAATGGGACTCCGAAAACGGTGTTGTGAAATAAAAAATCCAAATCAACTTATTGATAATTAATTATTAATTTGATGATTATCCGTTTATTAAAAAATAAATTACAGATTTAAAATTTAGTGCATTACTGCAATTTTCACATTTTCAAAAATCATTTATTGTGCATATATTTTACTCAGAAACAATTCAATCCGATACAATAAGGCTCAGTGAAGAAGAGTCGAAACATGCCGTAAAAGTTTTGCGGTTAAAAATTGGCGACCAAGTGCAAGTTTTTAACGGCAAAGGTGTTTGGTGCAAAGCCCGTTTAATAAGCGAAAATCACAAATTGTGCGAATTGCAAGTAATCGAGCGCGTAGAAAATTATCACGCGCTTAATTATCATTTACATATAGCCATTGCACCAACAAAAAACATCGAACGTTTTGAATGGTTTTTAGAAAAAGCTACGGAAATAGGAATTAGCGAAATAACTCCTATTTTAACGGAACATTCTGAGCGTAAAGTAATTAAAAACGAGCGTTTGGAAAAAGTTATTTTGTCTGCCGCTAAGCAATCGCAAAAAGCTTTTCTGCCAAAGCTCAACGAACTAAGCACTTTTACGCAAGTAATGGAATTGAATGTTGAAATGCAAAAATACATTGCACACTGCCATTGGCAAGATTTGCCTTTGCTGAAAGAAAAATTGATATTTCCCACAAATGCCTTGATATTAATAGGACCGGAAGGCGATTTTTCTATAAGTGAAGTAGAGAAAGCTAAAGCAGTTGGTTTTCAAGAAATTAGCTTGGGTAACAGCCGATTGAGAACCGAAACTGCCGGAATTGTTGCTTGCCATTCTGTTGCATTATTAAATGGTTAAATGACTGCATAGTAAAATTATTTTTATTATAAAAAAATATTTTTTTTGAAATTATAATTCACATTTTCATTTAAAAATATTAAAATTTAAAGAATCTCTTAAATCTGTAAGTGTTTCATTAATTGAGAGATAGTCATTGTATCCATTATTTTAAAAATGCCTACAAATTAATTATTAAAAGACTGTTTATTAATAGATTGATACAATAATTTTCAGATTTTTATACATAATTATAAATTCTAAAAATAGATTTTATTTTATTTTATTTTGAAAAAAAAATTTTTTTATAAAAAAACATTTCATAATTTTGTGAAATACTAAAATGATAATTTAATAGTACAAAAGTATGAAAATCAATTTGAAAATACTTGGAACGGGTTGCGCCAAATGCAAATCGCTCGAAAAAGTAACAAAAGAAGTTGTAGCCGAAAATAACATCGATGCAGAAGTGCAAAAAGTAGAAGACATTGTAGAAATAATGGCGTATGGAATTATGACCACGCCCGCTTTGGTGATAAACGAAAAGGTGGCTTTTAGCGGGCGGGTTCCTTCAAAGTCAGAAATTAAAAGTTTCATAGACAAAGCAATTTCTTAATTTGAAAATGTGGTAATTTGGGAATTTGAAAATGGGAAAATCTGAAAATATAGAATTTTGAAAATGGGAAATGAAATAGAATATACCGAAAAACAATTTCAAATTGCAGCCTTTGCAAAGGCAATGAGCCACCCTGCAAGAGTTTTTATTTTAGAAAAATTATCAAAAATGAATTCGTGCTGTTATAGTGGCGACTTGGTAAATGACTTACCCATAGGCAGGTCTGGGCTTTCGTTACATTTAAAAGAACTTAAAAATGCCGGATTAATTCAAGGGCATATTCAAGCTCCTTACATCAAATATTGCATCAACAAAGAGAATTGGGAAAAAGCTAAGGTTTTACTTAGCGAACTGTTTTCAGAGTAATCCGTTTTTTTTGAAATTACATTTCACTTATTTGTGAACTATTAAAATAATTGATTATTAATTTTTTATAAGAAAATTCAAATGAAAAAAGAACTTCGTTTTTTAGTTATTTTATTATTAATCAGCAATATAAGCTCGTACAGTTTTGCACAAACCAAAAAAGACGCCAAAACTTCGGGCGCAAAGCTCGAAATAATGTACTTTCATGCTACCAAACGTTGCATTACTTGCAATGCAGTTGAAAATCATGCAAAAGCCTTATTACAAGAACAATACAAATCAAAGTTCGATAAAGGCGAAATCACTTTCAAATCGTATAATTTTGAGGAAAAAGCCAATTCAAAATTAGTAAATAAACATAAAATAGGTTTTTCGACCTTGCTCTTGGTAAAACAAAACGGAAAAAAGGTTGATTTTACAAATACGGCTTTTCAGTATGCTAAAAACAACCCTGAGCAATACAAAAAACTGTTGAAAGCCGAAATTGATAAATTGCTAAAATAAATGGATTTTCTACAAACACTGCTCGAAAATGCCCAAAATCCAATGCTTTACGCATTTCTTTTGGGGCTGATGACAGCCATTAGTCCCTGCCCTTTGGCTACCAACATTACGGCTATTGCGTACATTAGCAAGGAGATAGAGAATAAACGCAAAATATTTGTAAATGGCTTAATTTACACTTTAGGAAGAGCGTTAAGTTACACTTTTCTGGGCATTGTTTTGTATTTTGGAGCCAGCAAATTCGAAATTTCAAAATTATTCTCCTCGAATGGCGAAAAGTTTTTAGGTTTTTTGCTTATTCTCATTGGCGTGTTGATGTTGGACATTGTGAAAATTAACTTTCCGTCTTTTGGCAAACTTACTGAAAAAATACAGAGCAAATCGAAAGCAGGAAGCTGGCTAAGTGCCTTATTGTTAGGTGTTGTGTTTGCTTTGGCGTTTTGTCCTTACAGTGGCGTTTTGTTTTTCGGAATGCTCATTCCGCTAACTATTGCGAGTGCTTCGGGCTTGTATTTGCCTCTGGTTTTTGCAATTGCAACGGGTTTGCCGGTACTAATTATTGCTTATTTGCTGGCGTTTAGCGTTTCAAGTATCGGAAATTTTTACAAAAACATACAAACTTTTCAAAAATGGTTTAATCGCTTAGTTGCGATTACCTTTATTTTCGTAGGTTTGTATTATGTTTACATTTTTTACATTAAATTAATTTGAAAATGAGATTAATTTGAAAATGAGATTAATTTGAAAAGAAGATTAATTTGAAAATGAGATTAATTTGAAAATTTGAAAATGAGATTAATTTGAAAATGAGATTAATTTGAAAATTT